>PSRN01000119.1 GCA_003176075.1 Bdellovibrio sp. | reverse complement strand
CCGCCGCCGGCGCCGCTGCCGCTGGAGCGGGTCGAAATCCGGCTTCGCTGGAGGGTTCCTTTAAGGATCACCACGGCGATAAGATTGGTGTCTCGGTTGATTCAGTGTTCGAGATGATGCATCGGCGGTATCGTTTCGAAGCCAGCCAAAACAAGTTTTTCGGTGGCAGTGGTCACTCGGAGATGGTTTCGAATCAATGACGCATATCCACGCTAAAATATCTGAACAGCACGCCAGTGAACTTCTGGATCTTCACTCAAATTGACCTACCTCCCGCGCCGATGGCAAAGTGTGGTATGGGTCGAAAAGTCAAATTTATAGTTCATAGAACTTGTCTGATTTTCTCCCTTCTGTTTACGACGGTTGGCTGTGATCAGTTAACAAAGCAGCTTGTTCGCGATTCTTTGCCCCTCATAGGGTCATTGAGTTACCTTAATGACTCAATACGATTTCAATATGCCAGAAACCCAGGCGGATTTCTCAGCTTGGGCGCAGGATTTTCAGAAGGAGTACGGTTTTGGGTTTTCAATGTCGCTGTCTCTGTCTTTTTGGCAGGTTTGGCTTGGACTCTTTTCCATAATAGGAGAACTCGCGCTTTCACATTGGTCGGACTGAGCTTAATTTTAGGCGGAGGCATTGGGAATCTCATTGACCGCTTTATTTTTGGAAGCGTGACCGACTTCTTGATTTTTGGCATTGGTCCCATTAAAACAGGAATTTTTAATTTTGCTGATACAGCGATCGTGCTAGGTGCAGCTTTGATCTTTCTCGCAAACTGGAAACCCAAAGGCATTCTGGGGGCGCAATGCCGTTAGTCAGCGAGTTTTTCGGAATCAAAATTTACATGTATTGGTCGGAACACTTTCCAGAACATTTTCATGCTGAGTACGGAAGTTTCAAAGCACTTGTTTCGATAAAGGATGCCGTTGTCTTGAAGGGAGCGTTGCCCGGCAAACAACTCAAACTTGTGCTTGCCTGGTGCGAGATCCACCAGGATGAACTCCTGCAAAATTGGATCTCCGCTCAGAAAAATGGTAATATTCAAAGGATCGAACCGTTGAGGTAGCAGAAATGCATGAAGTAATCCAGGTTCATCCCACTCAAGAGTTTAAGGTCTACGTCTATTTCAGTGATGGAAAGATCAAGCTTTTTGATATGAAGCCTCACTTGAATCAAGGCGTATTCAAGCAAATTTCGGACATTGAAGTTTTCATCTCAAAATGCACAATTATTAATCGCACGCTTGCCTGGGACGTGGGTGGGAATTTCGATCCATATAAGTGTATTGATATCGCACCAGACACTATCTATGAAACGGGGATTGAAGTGACTGACCCATTCGCTGGAAATGCCGCCTAATTCATGGGTTCGTTTGCGTGTCTTTGGCGAACGCCAGTTCAAATCGTTTTGAGCGTTTTTTCATCCTTGCCGCGTAACTCAGGTTCTATCGCAAAAATGGACAACTGATCCTTACAGACTTACCCATTCAGACTTCTTTCGAGTAAGAATTGAGATTTCACAGACCGTGCAATAACGGAGAACTAGCGGGCCGCTCTCCTGGACTCATCGTACCGTTCACCATTCGAACAATGATCGAGTCCGCCGGAATGATTCCTTCTTCACGAAATCGATTAAGAATTTTCAGGGCCTCGCCGAAAATAAATCATGCAAATTGATCACCCAGACGAGTTTCGAGTTTTTGCAGCCGTGAAAGAAGCGGGGGGCGGTCCCTTTCCAGCACAAAAGTCCAAGGCCGGTGGAGAAGCAAGAACTGGGCGAGCTCCTTTAGCCATGTCGTGCTGAGAGCGCCACGGGTATAATCTTCCAAAAGATGCAAAAGCTCTTCGCTGGACTTGAGAAAATCCTCGGTGTTTCCAGTTTCAAACCAGTGGGCTTGGACGGGATAAGTCGAGACTTTTTCTCCCTTGCCGATGGCGGCGGCCAGCGTTTCATAGAGAAGATTCTCCTGCCGCGGGGGCTGCGAGAAATAATTGAAAATTCGTCGGTGGAGGAAAGTATAACCGGGAAAATGCTGACCTCCAAGGCCAGCGACTGGCGTTTTCGAAAACTGGCGGACCGTATTGGAGGAGTCAACCCAAACGCCGCCGAATTTTCGCCCCACCTCCGGGTGGTGCATCGTCACCAGAGTTGCTAGATCCTGGTCCTCGACGTGGCGGGCGAAAGCGGGGGCGAGAATTTCCGGATCCTCAGGAAGAAAGACCTCATCCCCATTGATCACCAGAATATTTTCTTCATCCTCGAGCCAGGCTTTGGCGTTGGCGACGCCGCCACCGACGCCAAGAATTTCTTTCTCTTCACTGTAAACAACTTGCTGGCCCGTCCGGGCGAGTGTTTGTCGAACATCCTCGGGCCGGTAATGAAGGTTGGCCACCAGACGGCGCACGGGAAGATGCAGGGCCGGACGTAGCGCGTGCAGGGCCAGAGGAACCCCGAGGAACGAAATCGCCGGCTTGGCCATGGATAGGGTGTAGGGCCGAAGCCGCGTCCCCAGCCCCGCCGTGAGAATCATCACATTGAGTCTCATGCCAGTGAGGCTCGTGACATTCAAGTCTTCCCAAGTCGGTGCCTTCGGCACCTCCGCAGAGATGTTGGCGCTCATTCAAACTTTCTTTCGAGCAATCCTGAATCAAGCAGAAAGTTGCCGAAATCCCTGTACTCCGGAAAATAATAAAGGGACTTCAGAACCCGCCTCAAGGTCGACGAGATGTATTTGAGATAGCGGGTGTCCTTGCGCGTATTCCAGAAGCTTGAAAAGCTTCCGCAGGCCTTAAAGCATCTTTGAACCGTCTGCAGTTCATACATCAAATCGAAGTGTTCGCTGGAAAAATCCTTCGGCAAATAGGGTTTGGCCTTTTCCTTGAAGGTTCGGACCAAACCCTCGGCCATGTCGTCTGGAATTTGAACGTAAGAATCGCGCAGCAAGCTCACCAGATCATAGGGTAGGGGGCCGCGGCGGGCATCCTGAAAATCAATGACCCGGACTTGGTCAAGTTTGATCATTAAGTTGCGTGAATGATAATCGCGGTGGGATATCCATTTGGGCTCGCTGTGCAGTCTTTGGGAAATGGAAGTGAAGGTGGCGCGCAGAACTTCTTCTTGCTCTGGATTCAGGGTCAACTGGCACAACTGGACGAGCAGGTGCTCGCGGCAGTAGTTAAATTCCCAAATAAATTTTTCGGTGTCGAATTGCGTTCGAACGGCGGTGGAATTGATGTTGTTTCGCAAAGTCAAAAAATGAATCTTGACCAATTCATCCAGGGCTTTTTCATAATACGGAATGACCATCTCGGGATTTTGATTTTCCCAGAATTTTCGTTCGAGGGTCAGGTCGCCCAAGTCCTCGAGCAAGACCAGCCCCTCCTCCTCGGAAAACGAGACCACCTCCGGAACGAAAACATGACTCGCTTGAAAATGACGGTGAACGGAGAGGAAAGGGTATTCATTGGCCTTGAAGGGCTCCCAGACCATCAGAACCCAAGTGCGGTCGCCGCCTGCAATCCGGTAATAACGCCGGGCCGAGGCATCTCCCGCCAGCTGAATCAGGCGATAGTCAGTCCGATTAAGGACACGGGTCAAAAAAGGATGAAAATGCGACTCCATTATTTGATGCTGACAGCGCGCCAATAAAAAATCAAGACCGCAGGTTAGGGGTCTCAACTGACCCTAAGATTTCGAGGTGGAGGTTCGGGGTGGAGAAAAAAGCATGCGAAAAGCCTCGGCCTGCATTTTGGATTGAACGGGCCAGCGATCAATGTCGACAGTGAAGGGAGCGACCAAATCAAGAATCTCGGGGTCAATCTTACCACTGGCCCGCAACTCTTGTGGAGTCTGAAAACTTCCCAAGATAATCATCGGTTGGGCCGAGTTGCCGATTCCCAGGAGGAAATCCTTGAGAATCACCCAATCGTCGGGCGAAATCTGCAGCAGATCCTCGACGAAAAGAGTCAGACGACCCAAAGCCCGCAGATCGTGGACGGAGCCGAAGCTGAAGTTCATGTCGGAATATCGCAAAAACGCCCAATGATCGGTTTGCTCGTGGAGCATCAAAGACATGCGATCGAGACGGTGGGAACTGGAGGAAAATAACAACACGGTCGAAGGCGGCTGGACCATTCCTTCTTCGTTCGCCGTGGAGCCATCCGGAGTTTCGCCACCGCGAACATCGCCGTCTTGGACAGGACCGCCAGCCAGTTCAGGGCCCAAGCCCTGGCTTCCCTTGGAAGCCAGCCCGTAATTCAATTCGGCCGACAGGGCTAGATTGGAGATTTGGGCCGCCAAATAGCGATCATAGAGGACTGGCTCCAGGACCATGTTCACCAAATCCGAAATTTCCGCGATGGATTCCTTGGATAGCCCGCTGGCCGAAGTGATGCGAGCCACGCCGAGAAAAATACTGTTGGTTCGAATCGGAATCATCAGGTCGCCGTTCGAAATCATCGGTTCGGGTCGTTCCCAGTTGTCCAGGGAGGCATCAACAATATGCCGAACCTCCAGATCCTTGCCGTAGCGGACCCGTAGGATTTCAGATAAACGTTGAATTGAAGGCGTACGGAGAAGGTCAGTCAGCATCGTTCGCTCCTCATCCTGCTGGATGACTTCTACGCAATCTGTGTGCCGTGCCTCGGACCCTCTCAAACCGAATTAAACTGCACGGGAAGCCCTATTAAAGGTCAAATGGGAGGGGACCGGAACGACATCATTTGGACAGTTTTGAAATTCCTTCAAGGCCTTAATTTTATGAAGAGCGGGCCATTCGCCGCTTGTCGAGGCCGTATTTTTCCACCTTCATGATCAGACCGGCGCGCGAGATGCCCAGCTCCTTCGCAAGTTTCGATTTGTTCCAACCCGTACGGCGGAGGCCTTCTTTGATCATTTCTCGTTCGAGGTCCTCCAAGGCGTCCTTGAGCTTGCCTTGCAGCCGGGCGCCCTGAACTTTCGAACGTTCACCGGCCTCAATAATCTTTGGCGACATCATTTCGGGCAGGATTTTAGTCTCCTCTCCCGCCAAAACGACAAGTCTTTCCATTTCATTTTGCAATTCGCGGACATTTCCGGGCCAAGCGTAATCGTAAAGTTTCTCAAGCGCCCGCTTGGTCATGATGCGTTTGGGGCCGCCATTGGCTTCCGAGGCCTTTTGCAGAAAAAATTCAGCCAACAATGGGATATCTTCTTTTCGCTCCCTGAGGGGCGGAACGCGAATATTGATGACGTTGAGGCGATAATACAAATCTTCGCGGAAAGTCCCTTGCTCGACCATTTCCTTTAAGTTGCGGTTGGTGGCGGCGATGATCCGCACGTCCACTTTGCGCATTTCCGTCGAACCGACGGGGGTGAAGGTTCCTTCTTGCAGAACGCGCAGGAGTTTGACTTGCATGGTGGGCGATGTGTCGCCGATTTCATCCAGGAAAAAGGTGCCTTTGTCGGCGACTTCGAAAAGACCTTTCTTGTCGCGGATCGCGCCAGTGAAAGATCCTTTGATGTGTCCAAAGAGTTCCGACTCCAAAAGGTTGTCGTTGAAAGCGGAACAGTTTTGGATCACAAAGGGGCGATCTTTGCGGGGAGAATTATAGTGGATGGCCTTGGCGATCAGCTCTTTTCCCGTACCGTTCTCGCCTTGGATTAAAACCGTCGTGTCGGCGGTCTTAATCTTGTCGAGAAGGCCGTAGAGGGCTTGCATGGGTTTTGATTTGCCGATCATGTTGTCGTATTTGTAGCGCGACCCGAGTTCCTTGTTCAGTTCACGGATGCGGTCCTCGCGGCGGGTGATTTCAAGGTGGAGAGTGACAACCTCTTCGGCCACCAGGCTGACGACCTGACTGAAGTGGGAGCGCCCGTCGTCGTCCAGATATTTTAGTTTTCCGAGGGATTGTTCGATCAGCTCACCGCTTCCGCCGAAAGCGGCCAGGCGATCCCGCACTTCGTGGGGGCGCTGCCCTTCGTTGGAGTCCTTAAAGAAGCCCATGGCGACAACGGTTCCCATCAGGTCGCTGTCGATCGAGATCGGGAAGATGCCGATGTCAAAGCCGGCGAGATCCCACTTCTTGATCGCATATCGGTTGTCGGACATGCGGAGTTCATCGATTGTCTTCAACACAAACTCCGCCAGATTCTGTTGGGCCACATCTTTTTGGATGAGATGTCCCACCGCTGGATTGGCGAAGACTGTTTTCACGGGGTCGAATCCTTTAACGACTCCGCGTTCATCAGTGAAGATCACGTCGACATTCCACCAACTCGCGAGAATGTGGCGAAGTTTTTTGATGACATGTATATGTTCGAATTCATCCCAATTGATCATAACCCTCTCCTTTAATACCCGTGGCGGTTTCACCGCCCACGCTTTTTCGCCGGCATCCGCGTCGGGGCGGGGCCGCTGTCATAAAGCTTTTCGTCAAAAGCTTGGACAAGCTTGAGGGGCTGTCGAAAAATAATGTTAAGACTTTGGTCGGTGTTGATTAAGCCATTGAAATTTCAGGATTTGATTGCAGCTGATGGAGCTTAAAATATTCCCCGCGCCGTTGCAGAAGGACTTCATGGCGACCGCATTCGACAATTTGGCCCGCTTTCATAACACAAATTCGGTGGGCGCGGGCGACGGTCGAAAGTCGGTGAGCCACGACGAGGGCCGTGCGTCCTTCCATCAAGTGGTCGATTCCTTTTTGCACTTCAATTTCATTGGCGGAATCCAAAGCGCTCGTCGCCTCGTCCAAAATCAAAATCGGCGCGTCCTTAAAAAACGCCCGGGCAATGGACAGACGTTGCTTCTCCCCGCCGCTGAAGAGGTTCCCTTTGTCGCCCACGCGGCTTTCATACTTGGCTGGCAGCTTTTG
>PSRN01000191.1 GCA_003176075.1 Bdellovibrio sp. | reverse complement strand
GTGAAACTCCCTGAGCAGCCGCCGGCAAGCCGGGCGGAAGAGAGGCGCACATGTTCCAGCCAATCGGGAGTGGCGTTGAAATTATATTTCTTGGAAACCTGGCGCGAAGGAAAGCTGTTTAGCGTCCACATCCCTTCGTCGGCGAGCGACCGATCCATGCGAATGACCAGGGTAATGACCAAAGTGATGAGGCTCAAAATTATGCGGCGACTGAACATCTCCATGCTCTCTCTTTCTTTTTCTTTTTCTTTTTCTTTTTTTCTCTCTCTCTCCAGGCTCTCCCAGTTGAGTGGCCCACGCTATCACAGGGTCGATTTTAAAGTCGACAGGAAAGCTGTGCGGTAGGTGCGGACCCGTTCAAATCCGAGATGTTTATAAAACGATTCGTTGTCGGTCCAATCAATGCAAACATGGTCAACACCTAAGTTGTTCAGTCGGCTGAGCGCGCCCGCCAGCAGAACCCGACCGGCGCCGCAACCTCGAAGAGCCTTGGCGACGCCGATGGGACCCAGGCAGCCGTCGTTGAAAGCACGGTCGTCAGGAGGGGCTCCACCTTCTCCGGTTAAATTCCCTGCGGCGAGCGGCAGTCGCAGGGCGCCCGGGATCCAGCGTGAGCGGCGATCTGATTGAACTTCGGGGTCGCCCCGATGAGCGATCCGCACAAAGCCGGCGAGTTTTCTTTTGATCCAAAGTCCCAGCCACCGGGCACAAGCGGTGTCATGGCGGCCCCGCCAGAAGTTGAATTCCCGGTGCCATCGGCCGGGAAACTCCTGATGTAAAAAACGGTCGAGCTCGTCGAGTTCAAATTCCCCGGATAGCGTGGGCGGCGCTGCCCAAGTCGGTGGCTCCGCCACCTCCGCAGACGCCACGGGAAGAGCCGCGACCGTCCAACCGCGATCTTTTGCAAGCTCTTCGCCTTCGTCAATGTATCGTAAAGCCGCCTGGCTGCCGGCTCTTCCCACCAAATCAAAGACTTCCCCCAAGGTCCATTGATGTTCCCTGAGGTGCCGGATGAGTTCCCGCCCCTTTGGAATATTTGTGGGTATTCCCGGCAAAAAATGAAATTCATCGGCGCCGAACACCAGACGTTTCTTTTGGCTGGCGCGGGCCAGCTGGTAGAGTTCATCGATAAATTCGCCGGTTTTTTGAAGCTCGCCCCAAAGTGAAAGCCACAGGGAGTGGGCTGAGAGTCCAGCGGCCAAGCCCTCGGCGGAGGCCGTGGCCACAAGGACGGGAATCCCAGCCAGTTTTCGGGCCTCATAGTTCACGAGTTTTTGTGCCTTGAGGTTCCAGCCAAGGTCGGCGGCTTGGATTTGTAACCGGGAACCTGAGAAGTGGTTCCAGCTCCTCAAGCAATCCGCGATGCCCGAATCAAGTTCGCTCATGGACCATCACTCACTGCTCGTTTCTCACTGCTTGCTACTGACTGTTTGCTACTCACGGTTCGCTCGCCGCTCACTGCCCGCTCGCCGCTCACTGCCCGCTCGCTGTTCACCGCCTAGGGCCCCTTGATCCGTAAGTAGCGTGAGGTCAGGGTGGCGCAAAAGGGTGGACGCGGGCAAGGCGGGGTCCGCCTGCAGCAGGCGTTGCAGGATTTCGTGCTTTCGTGCGCCTGAAACCACGAGGAGAATGGCCCGGCACCGTTCAAAAGCTCCAATTCCGTAAGTGAGTCCCCAACTACCTGGTTGAAGTTGAAGATATTGACAGGTGGATGGGGAGAGCCGCACGCAGCCGCTAAAAAAGTGGGGATCCAGTCCAGGTTCGTGAAAGGCCACGTGGCCGTTCAGCCCCAGGCCCAGGACGGCAAGGTCCGCGACTTCATCGGCTGTCCCGATCGTTTGCAATTGGCGCATGAGGGCGGGAAGGTGTTGGCGAAAAAAATCTTTGAACATTCCCTTTTGCGGTCCGGTCACCACCTCGTCAATTTGCAAAAGCCGAAGGTCTTTCAGTTCCGGCGGATTTTCGGTTTGCCAAATCTGATAAAGCTCCATGGGTGTCTGGCCGGCCGGGACAAAAACGCTTTTCACCTGGTACCGCCGAATTTGATCACGGCACCAACGGGCGGCGGCCCGCCCCAGGGCCATCCCGTCTTCGACGGTCTGAATCTTCACCGGCGGAATTCCCGCTTCGCAAATCTCACGTTTCATGTTGCAATATTAAAGTGAAAATTCCGTTCGAAAAAGGGAATTATAATCTGCTCTGCGTGGCTCACCCCGACGATGAAACCATTTTTTTCGGCGGTCTGCTGCAACAGAAATCGGATCGTCCATGGCTCCTGGTCTGCGCCGCCTCCGACGGCAGCGAGGAGCGCCGTCGTCAGTTCCATGCCGCCGCCCAACGATACAACATTTCCGAGGTCCAGTGGTGGGGGTTTTTGGATCAGTACGATAAACGGTTGCCGATTCTGGACTTGGTCAGCAAGTTCAGCAAACTGCCAGAGCCATTCGCTATTTACACGCACTCCATTCTGGGAGAGTACGGCCATCCACATCACCAGGATGTCAGCTTTGCGGTTCATCGGGCCTTTCCCGCGCATGAACGGATCTTTTCAGTGGCATACAATTGCTATCCGGAAACTTCGGTTCATTTAACAAAGGAGCACTTTGCTCTGAAATGCGAAATTCTAACCACAATTTATCAATCCGAAACGCGTCGTTTTCTCAACTTGCTTCCCGCGACGTTCGTCGAGGGTTTTGTCAGGTTGGATTTTGCCGAAGTTCAGGCGCTTTATGATTTTCTGACGGGATCGGCTCCCCTGCCGAACGTGACGAGCTCCGCCGCCCAAGTCGATGCCTCCGGCACCTCCTCAGACCGAGGCGGCTCCGTGACGCTCAAGTCTTACGGCGTGATCGCGAATTTCCTGCCGAACCTGCGCCATCTTCCAAGGCTCTTTTAAAGGCAATGGTAAGCGGTTACCATTGCTTCTAATTGAATCGGATGAAAATCGGATGAATCGGATGAAACAAGCAAGGAGTAATAATGGGGAAACTCAAGCTTCTTTATGACAAAAAGATGCTGACGGTGTTCGCCTTAGGATTTTCCTCCGGCTTGCCACTGCTCTTGACCGCGGGAACTTTGCAGGCTTGGTTTAAGGATTCCGGAATGAATATCGCCGAAATCGGGCTGTTCGCTCTGGTGCAAATTCCCTACACGATGAAATTTGTTTGGTCTCCCGTTCTCGATTGGTTTGTTCCGCCTTTTCTGGGCCGGCGCCGGGGGTGGTTGTTGATCGCGCAAGTCGGATTGATGGTGGCGTTGACGGGACTTTCCCTGATGGATCCTAAGGAAGGTTATGCCGGAGTGGCGTTTTTTGCCTTGGCGGTCGCTTTTCTCTCCGCCACCCAAGATATCGGAGTCGACGCGTACATTATTGAGAGCTTGCCGCGGGAGACTTATGGCTTGGGCAGCCAAGTCTTCGTTTTGGCCTACCGCTTGGCCATGCTCACTTCTTTTTCGGGGTCTATGATCCTCGCTGATCATTTCCCCTGGCGAAGTGTTTACATGATTATGGCGGCGACCCTCGGGGTGGGGGTGGTCACGACTCTATTGTCCCCCGAACCCGTGGCGCAGGGGACTCCGCCGCGAAAATTCGTCGAAGCGGTTTGGCACCCGATTCGGGATTTTTTTTCAAGCACCGGGCCTTTGCGCGGGAAGGCCCTGTGGATCCTCTCCTTCTTTGTGCTTTATAAAGTTGGTGGGGACCTGGCGACCGCGCTGACCACGCCTTTTTACTTGGAGTTGGGTTACAGCAAGACGGAAATCGGCGCGGTGGCCAAAGCCTTTTCACTTTGGGCGACGATCATCGGCGGAATTTTTGGCGGCGGTGTTGTGGTGTATATTGGTGTTCGTCGTGCGTTGTGGATTTTTGGTATTCTGCAAGCCGTTGCGTACCTTGCTTTTGCCTGGCTAGGTTACTTTATCAAGGCATCCGGGACGACAAGCCTGGTGGCTTTGGCCGGCGCCGTAACAGTGGAGAATTTGGCCGCGGGACTGGCCACCGCCGCCTATACGGCCTTCATGGGGAGCGTCGTCAACCGCAAGTTTACGGCGACTCAATACGCTCTTCTCTCTTCGTTAATGGGAATGACCAGGGTGTACTCGGCGGTGCCAGCTGGATTTCTCATTCAAAACCTGGGTTGGATTGCGTTTTTCGTTTTTTGTTCGGCGGCGGCTCTTCCGGGGCTTTTTGTCCTGGCAAAGATCGACCGCTTAATCCGGTCGGAAGGCCTAGTGGTCAACCGGATTGACCACTCAGTTGCCGAACAATAGCTCTACCGCTAAATTTGGGGAGTGGGAGGATTTTCCATGAAAGTGCGTTCGGCGGTGGAGTCCAAGTTGCGGCAGTACCTTGAAGAGGCCTCGCAGTTTCAGCTGGGGCTTCTCCCGACGGAGTCACGCCATTTCCGTACGGCCCATCTTTCGCAACTGGCGAGTGAGGATCTCCAGAGCGCCATCGCGCTTTTGAAAGACATTGATGTCACGGCGGTGCGGGCGATAAATCCCCATTTGGCCGCGATCGAGGATCTTTGCCGTGAGATCGGCAAGACCCTGAAATCGGGTCATCGAATCTACCTTTGCGGCTGCGGCGCCACCGGTCGTCTCAGCGTGGGTCTTGAAACGCTCTGGCGGCAAGAATCGATCAGGTTGGGGAAAGAAACTTTTTTTGATTCGGTCCGGGGATTTATTGCCGGCGGTGATTATGCTTTGGTTCGTTCCATCGAAAATTTCGAGGATCATCCCGAGTACGGGGAACAAATGCTGCGGGATTTGGGTTTTGGTGGGGAGGACTTGTTGATCGCCACCACGGAAGGCGGCGAAACTCCTTTTGTTATCGGTGCGACGGAATTTGCCTCCCGGGCCTCCCAAAAGCCGCCTTATTTCTTATTTTGCAATCCAATGGATATCCTGTCACAGACGGTGGAGCGATCGCGACGGGTCATTGAAAACCCGTCGATTCGAAAAATCAGTCTGCCGACCGGGCCCATGGCCCTTACGGGATCGACCCGTATGCAGGCGACCACGGTGTTGATGTTGGCCGTCGGTTCGGCGCTGTTTTCGGCATTGAATGAATCCGGGGATCCGCAAATTCTCATCGCTGATTTTATTCGGGTTTTGGAGGACGTGGACTTCTCGGGACTTGCGCCGTTGATTGAATTCGAGAACGAGATTTATGCTCGAAACGAGCATTGTGTGCATTGCACCAGCAACTATGGCATCACGCTGCTCGCGGATACGACGGAGCGAACTCCAACCTTCAGCTTAAGGCCCTTTGAGAGCTCGATGGAGAGCGGGGCCATCCCGTCATGGACGTACCTCATTGTCCCTGAAGCCTTTGATAGCAAGGAAGCGTGGGTGCGAGTTCTCGGCCGCGAGCCTCGCGCGCTGGGCACTCGTGGTGGCGGGGGTGCCAACGGAGC
>PSRN01000155.1 GCA_003176075.1 Bdellovibrio sp. | reverse complement strand
TCCAATATCACCCCGAGAGTCATCCGGGCCCGCACGAGGCGGTGGAGCTCTTTGATTTTTTTGTCGACCAAATGATTCGCGCCAGGGACCGGACCGACAAGACGGTGAGCGCGCCATGATCATCGAAGTCAAGGCCATGGAAAAGGCGATCTTCAACTTGATGCAGAAGGCGCTCGGCCATTTCGCGGGACCTGACTTTCGCAACGAGGTTCAGTTCGCGAAGGGGGAATTTTTCGCGCCCATGAGTGTTCCCGATGACACCTTGCCCTCCTTTGAATATCGCATGCAGCAGTTTTACGACTGGTATTTCTTCACCAGACCCTTAAGAGGGTTCACGCAGAGTCCGCTGGAAGCCTTGTTCATGACCCGCGAACTTCGCTTTACGCCTGAGGAGACAGCCCTGATTGAGAAGCTCCGCCAGCACCGCCACAGCCTCTTCGAGTTCCTCAAGCGCAAGGGAGAAAGCCTGGTTCTCAAGGATCTTTTGAAGAACGAAAAGATCATTATCGAATCGCCGAATTTTTCGGTGGGTTTTGAACCGGGGGCGATTTTTGAAACCCGGCTGATTCCGATTGATAAGATCTGGATTTTCGCCCGCGGTTTTTGTTTTCACCCCTTGGAGGCGAGGAAATACATTTTGTCGGAAGTTAAGAGACACCGGCGGGACCCGGATTTGGATCGCGATGAATTGATGCTGGATCTTTTCAAGAAAAGCCTGCGAACGGAGCAGTACAAGCACGTTCCGCTCGAAAAGATTTATTCGGCGGAAGGGGTCGGCAAATCATGAGCGGGGATATTCGCAGAGTGCTTTTGATAGGTTCAGGCCCGATTGTCATCGGTCAGGCCTGCGAATTTGATTATTCAGGAACGCAGGCTTGCAAGGCCCTGATGAAAGAGGGCCTGGAAGTCATTTTGGTCAACTCCAATCCGGCCACCATAATGACGGATCCAGAGATCGCGACCCGCGTTTATGTTGAGCCGCTCAACGTGCAGTTCGTCGAAAAAATCATCGCCAAGGAACGCCCGGACTCCTTGATTCCCACCTTGGGGGGGCAGACCGCGCTCAACCTGGCGCTCCAGCTGCACGATCAGGGGGTTTTGCAGAAATACGGCGTTCGCCTTCTCGGCGCCGATCCCAAGGTTATTCGGGCCGCCGAAGACCGCGAAATCTTTCGCAATCTGCTCGACGAGGTCGGCGCCCGCTATCCCCAGAGCGAGTTGATTCGGACTTTTGAGGACGGACTGAAAGCCGCCGGGAGATTGCATTACCCGCTGATTCTCCGGCCCAATTACACTTTGGGCGGTGGCGGTGGCGGCATCGCCTACTCCGCCGAGGATTATCGCAAGATGCTGGCGCAAGCCCTGCGGGAAAGCCCCACCTCCGAGGTGTTGGTTGAAGCCAGCATCTTGGGCTGGCGGGAATTTGAGCTCGAAGTGATGCGCGATCGCAAGGGGACTTTTGTCGTTGTCTGCAGCATTGAGAATTTCGATCCCTGTGGCGTGCATACCGGCGACAGCATCACGGTGGCGCCCCAGCAAACCCTGTCAGACGGCGAATACCAGGCCATGCGTGACGAAGCCTGCCGCATCCTCAACAAGGTGGGAGTGGAAACGGGGGGGGCGAATATTCAGTTCGCGGTGCACCCGCAAACGGGCGAACGGGTGGTCATTGAAATGAACCCGCGGGTCAGTCGGTCCTCGGCCCTGGCGAGCAAGGCGACGGGATTTCCAATCGCCAAGATTGCCGCCCTGTTGGCGATTGGTCACACCTTGGAAGAAATCAAGAACGACATCACGCGCGTGACGCCCGCTTGTTTTGAGCCGGCGCTTGATTATATCGTGACGAAAATCCCGCGCTTTGCTTTTGAGAAGTTCCCTGGCGCGAAAGATTTGCTCACCACACAAATGAAAAGCGTGGGCGAGGTCATGGCGATAGGTCGCACTTTGCAGGAATCCCTGATGAAGGCTCTGCTTTCCCTGGAAGGTTCCCCGGAAGGCATTCCCGACCTCATTCTTGATCAAGAGAAGATATCATTTCCCAACAGCCAAAGAATCTTTCATTTGTTTCAAGCCTTCCGCAACGGATGCACGGTTCACGAACTGGCGGAGGTGACGCAGATTCATCCCTATTTTTTGGAGCAAGTCCAGTCCCTCGTCCAATTTGAAGAAACTTTCGCGGCGGTCCCCGAACTCGCCGAGCCGCTTTTGCGATCGGCGAAACAAAAAGGATTTTCCGATGCCCGCCTGGCCAGGTTGCGCGGCCTTGCAAGCGACGAAGTGACGAAGTTGCGACGACAAATGAATCTTCGTCCGGGTTATCTTTTGGTGGATACTTGTGCTGGAGAATTTGCCTCCGAGACACCGTACTATTACTCGACCTATTGGTCGGCTCCGGCGCCCGAGGCGTCTTCGCATTGGTCGGCTCCGGCGCCCGAGGCGTCGAGCGCTTCGCCGTCCCTGGTGTGCGTGATCGGAAGTGGTCCCAACCGCATCGGGCAGGGTATTGAGTTCGACTACAGTTGCGTGCGCGGCGTTCAGGGTTTTCAACGGCAAGGCTTCCGGGTCGCGATGATCAATTCCAATCCGGAAACCGTTTCCACCGATTACGACATCGCCAACCTTCTCTTCTTCGAGCCGTTGACTTTCGAACATTTGGCCGAGGTGATGCATTTCACCCGGCCGGTCGGATTTGTCGCTCAATTGGGAGGGCAAACGCCGATCAATTTGGCCGCCGACCTAGTCAATGAAGGTTATCAGCTTTTGGGGTCCTCACTGGAAACGATTGAAATGGCGGAAGACCGCGGCGAGTTTTCGCGGATTTGCCATGAACTGGAAGTCCGTGTGCCCCAATCGGCCATGGCCGCCACGCTGGGGGACGCGCTTCGCGAGGCCCACCGCATCGGTTATCCCGTCATCTGCCGTCCCAGCTATGTTTTGGGCGGGCGTCGCATGGAGATCATCGAGAACAAGACGGAAATGGAATCCTATTTCGAGCGTCACGGCGAGTTCTTTTCGCCGGCCCGGCCCTGCCTGATTGATCAATTTTTGGAATCCGCTCTTGAAGTCGACGTCGATTTGGTGCGAGGCCCTGACTGGAGTGTGATTGGCGGCGTGGTTGAGCACATCGAGGCCGCCGGCGTTCATTCGGGCGACAGCATGGGGGTTATTCCCCCGCAGCGGCTGCGCGACGAAACTTGTGAGCGCATCGAAAAGTTGTCCTTAAAGCTCGCCGATCGGTTGGATGTTCTTGGACACTTAAACCTGCAAATCGCGGTAAAGAACGACGTCGTCTATCTTTTGGAGGCCAATCCCCGCAGCTCGCGTTCGGTCCCCTTTATCGTTAAGGCGACAGGGCAGCCGTTGGTGGACCTGGGTGTGGCCGCCAGCCTGCGAGTGCCGCGATCGAAAATCCAGCTGCCGGCGCAATCGTGGCGGCAAAGCTCGGGAGTCGCGGTGAAAGGTGTTGTTTTTCCTTTTCGAAAATTTTCCGAAGCCGATTCCATCCTTGGCCCCGAGATGAAGTCGACGGGCGAATCCATGGGGCGCGGGACCGGGTACGCCGAAGCCTTGATGAAGGCCTTGATTTCGAGTCAGATCTCCCTTCCGCAATCGGGCGAGGTTTTCTTTTCTCTCAGGGAAAAAGACAAGCCAGCGATGTTGGGTTTGGCCAAGGAGCTCGCGCAATTGGGATTTTCCATCTCCGCCACGACCGGGACCGCGCGATATTTCGTCGAGCATGGTCTGGCGGTTCACTCGCTAAAAAAGGTTCACGAGGGGCGGCCGCATTGCGTTGATCGGATCCGCAGTGGACAGGTTTCTTTCGTTATCAATACTACCAGGGGAAAGAAATCGATTGAGTCCAGTTTCGACATTCGCCGCGCCTGCATTGACTTGGCGATTCCCTGCCTCACTGAAACGGATCTGGCCGAGGCTTTCGTCCTGGCCTTGAAGGCCGCTCGCCGGGAATCCTTTGACGTGACGCCGCTCTCTCTTCCGCATACTATTTGAATCATGATCACAGTTCGCCATTTGTCGAAATTTTTTCGTTCTCAATTTTATGAGCGACGAAAGCAGGTCCTTTTTGACATTTCCTTCGAAGTGAAGGCGCGCCGAACCACTGGTTTTATCGGCGTGAACGGATCGGGAAAGACGACCACCCTCAAATGCATTTTGGGTTTTATCTTCCCCGACGCGGGCGAAGTGACTTTTTTCGCCGGCGAGCCTTTGAATAAGAAGATCCGCTCCAAACTGGGCTATCTTCCCGAGCGGCCCTATCTTTACGAGCACCTCACGGCGCTGGAGTTCCTGCGATTCCATTGGAACATCGCGGGCGGGCGTGGAGACTTTCAAGCCGCCGCCATGCAGGCGCTCGGGCGAGTCAACCTGCAAGGGATCGAAGACCAAACACTTCGGCAATTTTCCAAGGGGATGATGCAAAGAATCGGCTTGGCCCAGGCCCTATTGCTTTCACCGGAGATTTTGATTTTGGATGAGCCGACCTCGGGCCTTGATCCGGACGGCCGGTTTATGATGAAAGAAATCATCCGCCAGGAGCGAGCCCGCGGAACGACGATTTTCTTCAGCAGTCATTTTCTCAACGATGTGCAGGAGTTGGCCGACGATCTCGTGGTCATCGAAAAGGGGAAAGTTCTCTACACCGGACCCACGATGAACCTGATCGCCCAGAACCGCCCGCGCTATCGGCTGGGCCTCAGGGACACGCGCTCGGGCGACCTTTCAGAGGAGCTTTGCGAGGTGGAGGACTTGAGCCGGCGTCTCAATGAACTCCACCAGCGCGGTCAGATTTTGACCTCCGTGGCCAACGAACATGTGGCCCTCGAGGTGGCATTTCAGACCTTGCGCAAAGGTCAGACAAACGCGGCAACCGAAGCGATGGTCGAAGCGCCGGCCGAAGCACCGGCCCGCGGGGAGGCTGGATGAGAGCCGTCGCGACCCTCACGTTCAATACATTCCTCGAAATGGTTCGCGATCGCACCGTGGCCATCCTGTTCTTCGGCGCCTTAATTCTGATTCTATTGTCCTTCTTCCTCGGCAGTCTCAGTTTGGATGAACAGCGACGGGTGCTGATTCACTTGGGCTTTGGAACCATCCATCTGTCCTGTTTGGTTATTGTTCTCAGCAAAGGACCTTTTCAATTGTCTCGCGAAATTGAAAGGCAAACGTGCTTGATGGTTCTGGCGCGCCCGATCAGTCGCACGCAGTTCTTGTTCGGGCATCTGCTGGCGGTCCTCTTGTTGATCGCCGCCAACCTCTTGGTCCAGGGACTGATGCTCTTTGCTCTTTTGGGATTCAGCGTGGATCCGGAGCGGTACTTGATCATTCTGGCGGGAATTTTTCTTGAGATGTCGATTCTGACGACATTCATATTCTGGGCCGTCCAGTGGGTCCGGCCGGTCATCGCGTTTCTATCGGGATTGACGCTCTTCCTGGTGGGCAACTGGCTTGATGAAATGAAATTTTTCGCCGAGCGAACCAGGGACGAGGATTTTCGCGCCCTCGCCAACGGCATCCGCTGGTTTTTGCCGAATCTTTTCCTCTTGAATTTTCGCAACGAAGACTTCCTGGTGAATGGCCACGCGCTGGTCGAGTTTCAAATCAGCCTGACCCATTTTCTCTTTTGGATCGGTTTTCTTTCCTGTTGTGCGGCTCTTGCCTTCAGGAGGCGAAACCTTGTCTAGAACTCATTTAAAGACCTCATCTGCTTCGTTGCTTTCGTCTGTCCCTCCTTGCGGCGTAGTTGCACTACGCCTCAGTCGTGACCTCCTCAGCGCCTCGCATCTGAGGCCTTTAAATGAGTTCTAGCGTGCTCACCTCGCTTGCGATGTTGCCCCCCGAGGCCGGAGCCTTTCTTTTCTTTGTGCTCGGAGCTGTCTTGGGGAGCTTCGCCAACGTGATCATCCTCCGCTTGCCGGCGGGCGAGAATATCGCGTTGCCCGCCAGTCACTGCGCCGCCTGCAACGCGCCCGTCGCCTGGTACGACAACTTGCCGTTGATCTCGTGGATTGTTCTTCGCGGACGGTGCCGCAAGTGTGGCGCCCGATTTTCTTTTCGCTACTGGGTGGTGGAGTTTTTGACGGCGGTACTTTTTTCGTTGGCGTTTTTGAAGCTGGGCTGGACTTTCAGCCTGCTTGAGACATTGATTTTCTTTTTCGGTTTGGTCGTTGTCACTTTCATTGATTTTGACCACTACCTCCTCCCTGACGTATTCACCTTGCCGGGAACCGCCCTGGGGATCTTGGGTTCATTTCTCAATCCGCAAAGGACGGTGATTGATTCCGCGTTGGGAGCCTTTTTCGGAGCTGGCTTTCTGTGGTCGCTGGCCTACTTGTACGCTCTCATCCGCAAAGAGGAAGGCCTCGGCATGGGCGACGTGAAGCTCTTGGCCTGGATCGGCGCGGTCCTGGGATGGTCTGCCATTCCATTCGTGATATTGACCTCGAGTCTGTCGGGGAGCGTGGTGGGTCTGGCGGTGGCTTACCGTCAGAAGAAAGGCCTGAAAACAATGATTCCTTATGGACCCTACCTGGCCTTCGGTGCAGTTCTTTACCGGCTCGCGGGCGAAAGTCTAGCGCAAGGCTA
>PSRN01000200.1 GCA_003176075.1 Bdellovibrio sp. | reverse complement strand
AGTAAGTGTCGTTGCCAGCGCCGTCGACAATCAGAAGATAAGGTTTATCGGAGGAATAGACGTCGTCCTTATTTTCGGTGGTGACGATTATCTCCCCCAAAGGAGTGGTCCACTGAAAACGATGGGCCTTCAACTTGTCGAGGCCCATCACCCGTGGCGGCTTCGCCGCCCACGCTTGCAGCTGACCGCTGACCTTTTCGACGGCGAAGAGAAGTTCAATGCCCCCCACCATCAAAGTTTTCACATCGACTTCACGGATCAGGCGTCGAATTATAGGGCTGACGATGGGGTGATCTTCGCCATCCATTGGCACAAGAGACGTCAGTTCCTCGAAAACCGCCGGGAGCTGACGATCCTTCACCAGGCTTTGCAAGGCCTTTTGCCGCAGCTCAAAGGAATGGATTTCCGCCAACAAAAGAAACGCGATCAGCGGCGCTATCTTTGGATCCATGCCAGCCGTAAGGTGACTCAAGTCCTGGAGCTGACGGGACTGCAGGGGTCGCCCCGCCAATTGATGAAGTCTCACAATGGCTTGAACGAGAGCGTCTTTCGCTTGCGATTTCATCCACTCTTCGGGCAAGGGGTCAGCCCCCGCTAAGGTGCGGCGAATTCCAAGGCCCACCTTCGCCAGTGACCAGATCGCCAGTTCGGTCGGTCGATCCTTGTTTTGAAAGACATAATCGCGGTAGGTCCTCACATAGAATGGAAGTTTCAGTGGTTTTGAGTGAAGCGCCAGCCACACAGGAATTTGAAACTCCGTTCCGCCCACTTGTGCGAGATCGGCGTCGTCAAACTGCACGTCGGATTTGGTCAAGTGCCCAAAGGCGAGCGCTTCGTCCCAGGCATCGGCAAAAACGGGACTTGATACCGGTGGCGGCTCCGCCGCCCACGCTGCGCCAGTGAGCATGAAACTCACTACCAAAAGTTGAAGGGGAAAATACCAAAAGCAAGTGTGCACAACGCGATTTTTCATTCTTATTAGATTCGATTCGAGGATTAGATTGATCTTGTTTTTAATCAGAAGTCCAAAGCTGGAAGCCCAGCCCCCTGGCTTTACTCAAGTCACCCCTGTCGATTTCATAAACGTTGGCCTTTCCAGTAATTGTTCCGCAGGCTTGGGCATGCATTTTGTGATCCGGCTTATTGAATGAGGTGTAAACACGAAGGTCCTTCAGTTCCTTTTGCATCACGTCCACAGGGACGGTTGCCCCCTGTCCGCACTGCAAGCTGCCGTCATACTTAAAGACCTGAACCCGGTCAGTGACTTTGGCCGGCCATTTAATCTCTTCCGCCTCCGCCGGCGTTGTCTTTGCCGCTTTTTCCTTTTGCCGTTTTTCCTCTTCCGCCTTTTCCCGACAGGTTCCAGTGGAGCAAGCGACAGCGCCAACCATCAGGCCTAAGAAGACGAAGCCATTTTTCATATATCCTCCGTGAGGTTTCAGTCCAAAATATCAGCGAAAAATATCAGTGCAAGTAAGGTATTAGCGTAAAGTGATCCCAAACAGCGCTCACCGAATAGACATTGGCTTCACCCGAGATAAAGAAAACGTGGCCTGACTTTTCATCCACCGCTGGAGGTGACAAAAGTCCTCGGCCCGGATCAAAACTCGCAACTTTCTTTCCCGTCTCAAGATCGAGAAATTGCAGTTGACCCTGCGATTCGCCAAAGACAATCAATCCCTTATAAATTTGAGACGAGGTCGCAATCCCTTCCTTGATCGGAAAAGACCAAATCAATTGACCGTTCGTCCGGTCAAGGCAGTCAAAGGTCTCCGAAGTGGTGGCGTAGAAAATGCGATCCTTGGCGATCATCGGAGAGCCGTAACCTCCCCTTTCCGATTTCCAGACCAAATCTCCAGTCAAAGTTCGAAGCGCGTAGAGGCGGTCGTCAAATCCCGCCACGTAAAGAAATTCCCCGTCAATCAGCGGGTTTGAATCCAAGTCCCGGAAACGCTTGTTGCGGTTAAGCTGTTTTTCCCACTTCACTGTTCCGGTCTTGGCCACCAGGGCCACCAGGGCTCCGTCACTGAAGCCCAAAAAGATCGAGCCGTCATGGTAGGCCGGTCGGGAGCCCCCACGCACCGAAAGGGATTGCGCATCTTGACGGGCATAGAGCCACACTTGCTTTCCCGTGCCTTCGTCCAACGCATAGACGGTGTTCGCGCCGGAGAGAAAGATCACCAGACCTTCGACAATCAAGGGTTCGGCCAAATTCTCAATATGAGAGGCGAAAGACCATATGACCTCGCCGTCTTTGGCTGAAAGACAATAAAAATAGCCGTCATTGGCGCCAACAAAAAGTCTATCGCCGACCAGTTTTGCGCTGGATTCAACGCCATTGACGATGGACTTTCGCCAAATTTCCCGGCCGCTACTTTTTTCATAGGCCGCCACTCCGTCGATCGCATTGGCCTGTATGATAAGGTCGCCTTTTTCAGGATGAGTGTAAAAGATGGGGGTAAAGCGATTGATTTTGCGAAACCCCATATTTACGAACTGGGTCCCTTGAACGACCCAGTCCGCACGCACGCGAAAGGTCCTGTGGGCGGCGTGATCCGTTAACCACTGGTCCAGTTGACTGCAGCCGACCAAGCAGGGGCTCGCGGCAAAAAGGGCCGATATTGATCTGAAGATTGATTTTCGAATTGATTCTCGAATTGATTTCAGGATCTGTGCTCTCAATTTGCTTTCACTTCTTCCGTCTTTCGCAGACGGAACAACCGGAGGTATTTCTTCGCCGAACGGGCGACAGAATTTTCTTTTCCTTCCACGACCACTTGATTCAGGATTTCCTCCGCCTTAGCAACATCCCCCTTCGATTGCCAGCAAAGCCCCGTCTTGAACTTGGCTTCCAACTTCAGAAACGCGCTTTTGGGGTCGTTGGCCAGTCGGTCGAAAATTCCAATGGCCTCATCGCACTTTCCGTCATTGGCCAGCAAGGTTCCCAGCTCCATTTGTCCCAATTGGCTTAAGAGCCCGGTCGTCCGCACATCTTTAAGCACCGGCACGGCCTCACCTGGCTGATGGTATTCAGACATCAAGTTGGCGAACAATAGGGCTGCCATGGCTCCCGCCTTTGAATTCGCGTTCTGTTGCGCGAATTGCTTCAGTTGGTTTGGCAAATCACCGTAATCTTTCAGTAAATTGCCCGTGGCGGCTTCGCCGCCCACGCTGCCCGTGGCGCCTGCGGAGGTGCCGGCGGCACCGACTTGGGCAGCGCCGCCCACGCTGCCCGTGGCTTGGGCAGATTTTGGCTCTTTGGCCTTGTCGCTTTTGGCTTCCTTGGCCTTGGCGCCTTTGGATTCCTTGGGATCCGGTGAATCTGGTCGGGCGGGTTGATTTCTTGCCTTTTCGTACTCTGTCCGCTTTTTCAAAACTTGGGCTTCCAGCTCAAAATATTGGCTTTGCAGAGCCTTTTCTTTTTTGATCCCCATGGAATTCCAAAGGGAGTAAGCAACCCCCAAGACGATCGCCGTGCCGCCGACGATGGAAACAATTCTCGTGTGGTGAGTGGTCCATTCGAAAGTTTTCTTGAGTTCCGCCGTGACAATGTCAGGTGCAACTTTTTTTGCCAATGACAACCTGCCTTTTGTGTCCAAGTCGGTGCCTTTACGACCTCCGCCGCCATAGGCGGCTCCGTCGGCACCTCCGCAGTGTTCAATCTGATCACCAGCAATATTCACAGGCCGGCGATTTGAGTCAAGAATATGATGAGGCCTTAACGTTTAAATACTTCCCTGAGGGTCGTAAACGCCCTCGAACTGTTGCCAGGATGGCGTTGGCGCAACTGGCCCACCGACAAAATTCTTTCTTCGGCCAGACGGTCAGCCGCCACATGAGTGCCCACGCCATCACGTTTGGCGATTGAAAAAACGTTCATGCAGTTGTCGTAGACGTGTTTTGTCTTATCCATGGAGCGGTCTGAGCTGTATCCCTCGAGCTCGACAAAGACATTCATCAATCCACCGGCATTGATCACGTAATCAGGAGTGTAGAGAATTCCCATTTCCTTTAATTGGTCGCCAAAACGGGCCTCGGCCAGCACATTGTTGGCGCCACCGGCGATGATCTTACACTTCAACTTTCTGATGCTTTGCTCATTGACAACCGCCCCTAACGCGCACGGCGCCAAGATGTCACAATCGGCGGCGAGAATTTGTTCCGGCGCCATGGGTTCAACCTTGTACTCAGCAACCAGGCGTTTAACCTTTTCAGGATCTATGTCCGAAATTATGACTTTCGCCCCTTCCTCGACCAAATTTCTGACAAGGTGGCTCCCCACACTGCCGAGGCCTTGGACGGCCACGCGCAACCCCCGCACCGAATCTTTTCCCAGTTGCCATTTAACCGCCGCAGTCATGCCCATCAGAACCCCGCGCGCGGTGTAAGGGGAAGGATCGCCTGATCCTCCCATTTCCTTTGGAATTCCCGTGACCCAAGGAGTTTCCATAAAAACATATTCCATATCTTTTACGCCGGTCCCCACGTCCTCCGCCGTGATGTATCTGCCGTTGAGCGAGTTCACAAATTGGCCAAAGGCGCGGAACAGGGCCTCTGTCTTCTGTGTCTTTGCGTCACCCAGGATGACAGCCTTCCCGCCTCCCAGATTGAGGCCCGCCGCCGCGGCTTTATAGGTCATGCCCCTCGAGAGGCGCAAAACATCGATGAGTGCATCTTCCTCATTGTTGTAATTCCACATGCGAGTGCCACCCAGCGCTGGTCCGAGAGCTGTATTGTGGACGGCGATGATGGCCTTCAGCCCCACTGATTTGTCGTTGCAAAAGACGACTTGCTCGTGCTCTCCGTGCTTTGAAATTATCTCAAACGTTCCCATAGCCCTCCTGATGCGTGCAGCCACCTATGATGCTGTCCTGTCAGCTCTTCAATCAGAGTCGAACCAGCTTTTCAATTTGAGCATTCACTCCATTGTCGTGAAGCTTAGGGAATATCTTATGGTGGCGTAAAGCGAAAAGTTCTTAAGGCTACCCTCTACCGCGAATCCATAAGAACGCGACAAAGCCAGCGAGCATAAGACCAACCACAAGACCCGCCACTTCGTAAACCTTATTGACACGTTGGGCCTCTTGAAGTCGCTGAATCAAAGAGTCTGATTTTTTCTCTAGGGACTGCATTCGACCGAGAAGCTCACGATGGTCAAATTCCAGCTCTTGAACCTGTTGGAGGGTCTTGGTGTCGACTCGAATGGCAGGTCGGTTCAAGAAATAGTTGGCATGCAGGCCGGGGACCTTTTCTTGCAATGAAAGATACCATTGCAAGGCTCTCCAAATATGAGGTGGAGCTTTGCCGCCGGGACGAGTCCAGCGGCTCCAGGCGGAGGGGTCGACCATCAAGAGTTGGCAGATTTTCCGTGCGCTAAGGCCCAAATCCTGCCGAATTTGATCTAAATTCCCAAGATTTTTTTCGATAACGGCGGCTTCCGCCTCGTATTTCATTCGCAGGCTGGTCTTGATTCTTAACTCCGAATCTCCTTCGACCTTAGCCATTGCAAAATCCGGTATTTTGGCAGTTATTTCCCTTTCAAATTCCATGGCGCACCATTCCCAATGTCTTATCAATGTTTATTAATGCAATATCTTTGATGTATTTCACACCAATTATCGTTGTATTTCACAATAATAGGCCATATTGGTCAAACGTGAAAAGATGCTAAGTCCATGGAATTTCTTGGGGAAATTTGTCATGCTAGGTCATGGTGGCCTTTTTTGAAAGCACTCTAAAGCTTATAGTTATAAGCTGTAGTGCTAACATATTGAAATTATTCAGTTTTATATTATGAGTTGTGATCGTCGATGTCAGTACTCATCAATGCTGCATGGCGTTTAACGATACTTTTTGACCAAATCAGTTTTACCATCACAGAAAATTTCCCACTCGCGAGGTATACACATCGTGTCAAAAGCAGCTCGTTACGCGTTGAATAAAAACAAATATCTTCTGCCGGATGAACTCCATCGACTGAATCAGATCATTGCTACTTTTCGCGAAACGGATTTTAGAAATAGTCTCCTCTTGGAGCTTGCGTTGGCCACAGGAGCTCGCGCCCAGGAACTCTTGAATATCACCCGGGCTGACTTGAGCGCATCCGATCAAACTATACTTATTCATGGCCTTAAGGGCTCAAATGATCGTGAAATTCCGCTCGCTCAGGCGCTTTATAATCGTATCAACCGACTCAGTGAGCAGGTTCCTGGCCAGCGAATCTTCAATGTGACTTACGATCGTCTGTATCAGATCTGGGATCTTTATCGGCCGGTTCCTAAGAAGTTTCATTCACTAAGGCACACCTTCGCCATCGAGCTGTACAAGAAAACAAAGGATATTCGGCTGCTGCAAGTGGCCCTCGGTCATCGCAATATCACCAATACGATGATCTATGCGGATTACCTCTATTCCAAAGAAGAGCTCCGCCGCTTGATTTTGTGATAGAGAACTAGTGGCCTAATTTTGCGCTATTTACGTGGAGGAAGAACTTCAAAGAAAAACTGCTAGGTGAATGTTATAACCCATGTTATAACTAAGCTTGGAGGTTAACCCATGTCAACTTTAAAAATCAGAAAGGTTGGAAACTCTCTTGGCGTTATCTTTCCTAGGGAAATTCAAGAGACCCTAAATATCACTGAAGGCGATGTCATCGATGTAACAACGCTGGGAGGCAACAAAGTGGTTTTGGATTCGCACTTACCTCACCATAGCAAGTGGACTTTCAAAGGCACTGAATTGAGTGTCGAAGACCGTCAATGGCTCGATGCGGACCTAGAGGACGACGATGACAGATCCCCACGTTAATTCTCCCAACTTCAATGTCGGTGAGATTTGGAAAGTTAAGCTATATCCCGTTCGCGGGAGTGAGCAAGATGGGATCCGGCCATGTCTCATTGTCAGTCCCAATTCCATGAATCACCCTTTGCGAACGGTGATTGTCGTGCCGCTGACGAGTTCACCGAAGGCCTGGCCAACGAGGGTCAATGTGCTTGTCAAAGAGGCTCAAAGCCAAGCCTGTATTGAGCATATCAGGTCTGTTTCAAAGGAGCGCTTCATCGAAAGACTTGGTACTGCCTCCGAAATTGAAATGGCGATGACCAGAAAACACCTCTGCGCAGTTTTTTCGCCCTAGGAGGCGCTTGTCAAAGCACTTCAACATCTCAAATGACTCAATTAATGATTCTCGCTTACTTTTCGGCGGCGTCCACTTCTTCGGCAATTCTTGCCTGCGACAAATCCGTATAAGAGGGAATCTTTGGACTTTTCGCGCGAGTGAGTTTTTTGCCCGGCGATGCAACTTGGGCTGGCGGAGGAGGTTCCGCGACGATATGCCGGTTTTCGGTGGCATGGCGAACTTCTTCCTTCATATGGGAAAGTCCAACCTCCTTCTGGAGGGCGCTTCCCAGAGCGTTTTCGTTCTTCATCCCTTCTTCGATCAGGGCACTGAACTCTTCATTGTGGTGTGATTTAACAGTTGATTTCTCAGCGTGGGCGGCGGAACCTTCATGAGTGATATTGGCTTTCAGTTCCTTTCCGAAAATCGATTCGGGAGTAATCTCCAGTGCCCACACCATCCGGCCCACGAAAAACGAAACCGCTATAATAACAATCCATCGATTAATTCCAAGCCGTGTCATTGCATACCTCGCAAGTCAAAAGATCCCCTTTCCTCCTAGGAGAGCAACGACAGTGCCGGTTCAGTTCGCATTAGCTAGACTTTCACGACAATGATAATCCCTTGAAAGGCCACTTTGCCGTTTCAAGGACAACACCTGTCAAAGGTAGTGACAGGGTTTCATGTGAAGCCTTACAAGAAAGAAATCTAGTCATGGCGCGCATCTGGTTGATGATATGTAAATTATATGTAAATAGAAGATCCAACCACTGTGAGATTGGTCCAACCGTATGCGAGTCGGCAGAGTTCAGAAAATCAACTGGAAATTATTTGAAACACATTCCTTTCTGCTCCGGGAAAGCGACGAGGAATATGGCGGTTGCGGGGGGAGTGCCTTGGGTGCACTGACAGGGCGTCCAGCAAGGGAAATCCGTAAACTCCGACGAGATGAGCACTGGCCGACTCACACGATGCGCATGTACCTCCAGAAACAGCGTAGCATCATGTTGCCTGTGACAATCAACAATATTGCTGGAGCATATTCTCTAAAAGACCATCTGAATATCCCGAAGATAACAAATAAACATGTGTTGTTATTGTGCCATTCATACTGCAAAGAAGAGTCCACGTGGGTTGTAGTCTATAACAACTTTGAGTTCCACAACGGTGACATCACGCAGTTGAGACCCCTGGATTTTCTCAATTACCCTATCGAAGATGCCTATGTCATTTGGCACCCAAGTTGGAAAAAATAAGGCCGTAAGATCACGAGGCTAGAGAGACTCCCTTTTCGAAATCTGCGCGTGGGCGGCGAAGCCGCCACGGGTGATTTTGCAACTGCGCGGAATCCACCCGTCAAATCGAGTCCGGAATAATGTTTCGAAATCATGTTTCGGAATATCATGATATACCGAAATATAGTTGCGCCTATCCCTGGAGAATTTTTCTCGATGATTTATGGGCAGGCCGTCATTTTGGATCACATTTTGGCTGACAACCGACTTTCCGGCAGTTTAATCGAAGAATGGCTTTGATCGTAGATTTCGCCACCACGATTTATCACGCGCCGGCCTTGAGCTCGAAGTCGAGGCTTCACCAAGAGCTGCGGGCCGAGGCCCATTTGATCCGTGAAAAGGACAAGGACGGTCAGATGTGGTCAAAAGAAAACTATCTCCGGGGATACACTTCCTATGGCTCCCTGGATCGCGTGCACCAATTATCCTCGACCTTTGATGAACTCCGAAAGATTCTCGACTCTCATGTCCACCGCTATGTTTCTCGGCTCAAATTTGACATTCATCCGCGGGAACTTCAGATGACGCGCATGTGGATCAATATCATGGGCCAGGCCTGCACGCATAGTTTTCACATCCATCCGCTGAGTGTAATCAGCGGCACTCATTATGTGCAAATGCCGCCGCGGGGCTCAGCCATCAAATTTGAAGACCCTCGATTGAATCAAATGATGGCTCGCCCGCCCGTTCGTTCATCCTCGAAATCATCGAACCCGTATCTCAGTCTTAAACCTAAATCGGGCGACGTGGTTCTCTTTGAAAGCTGGCTGAAACATGAAGTGCCTCCCCATCAAGACAGAACTGAGCGCATCAGCGTTTCATTCAACTATGATTGGGTCGGCAAGGACGAGGTCAGTCGCGTGAGCGACCTCCGTGGGAGCCGCCAATGATTGAGATTTGCAGCATTACAAAAAATTTTTCCGGCCGTCCTGGCCTTTTTGCGGGGCTCAGTCTGCAAATTCGCCAGGGGGAGTTCGTTTGCCTGCTGGGGCCTTCGGGTTGCGGCAAATCAACCCTTCTTCGCATGGTCAGCGGAATTGAACTCCCCGACCGTGGTGAGGTTCAAGTTTCTCAGCCCTCTTTGGGGGTTGTGTTTCAGGACCCCCGTCTTTTGCGTTGGAGAACGGTGGAAGAAAATATTTGCCTCCCACTGGAGCTGGGTTCTATCGCCAAAGAGACAGGGAGAAATATCTCTTCGCTGCTTCGCCTGGTGCGGCTGGATTCTTCCGTTGCCAAGCTTTTCCCTCATCAATTGTCAGGCGGGATGAAAATGCGCG
>PSRN01000182.1 GCA_003176075.1 Bdellovibrio sp. | reverse complement strand
CGCCCACGACGGCTACCGCCATAAGAACGGCCAGCGCCTGAGCCTTCCCTTCACGACCACGGCGGGGGATAAGGTTCGTGAAACGGTGGAAACATTTTTGCAAA
Organism: Bdellovibrio sp.; assembly: GCA_003176075.1. Taxonomy (GTDB): domain Bacteria; phylum Bdellovibrionota; class Bdellovibrionia; order Bdellovibrionales; family Bdellovibrionaceae; genus PSRN01. Next base: position 6,726 of record PSRN01000182.1, on the reverse strand, counting down.
ATCAATGGAAAGAAATCGGTGTTGAAGTGATTATTAAGAACGAGCCAGCCCGCGTGTTTTTTGGCGACACGCTGAAAAAACGGGAATACGCGCTGGGCATGTACGCCTGGTCTTTTTCACTCGAAAACATCCCCCGGTCGACTCTTCACTCCTCCGCCATTCCCAATGAAAAAAATGGCTGGTCCGGCCAGAACAATCCAGGCTGGTCCAACCCCAAGGTGGATCAAGCCATTGAACAAATGGAAACGGAATTTGATCCAAAAAAGCGAAACGAGTTGGCTTATGAAATCGAAAAATACTACACCGAAGATGTTCCCGTCATCCCCCTGTATTATCGCTCGGACGTCGCTGTGAACCCGACCACGTTAAGGAACTTCGAACTCACAGGACACCAATTTTATGAAACCAACTCCATCGAAAACTGGGATGTGAAAGTGCGCAGCGCCGACGTAAAATAGGGAAGGAAGGGGAAAGGAATGATCAACTATATTTTTCGACGATTGATCCAAACCCTGGTGGTCATCGTGGCGCTGTCATTTTTTTGTTTTTACCTGATGACGTTGATGCCCGGCGACCCGGTCGATCTGATGGTCCAATCCAACCCCCGCATCACCGCTGAAGACATTGTCCGCTTGCGCGCGCTTTACGGGCTCGACCAGCCCGCCCATGTCCGCTACGGCCGTTGGGTGAAGGATCTTCTGCAAGGGGATTTCGGTTATTCCAGAACTTACCGCATCCCGGTGACCGAACTGATGGGACCCAAACTCATCAACACTTTCGTTCTCTCGGTCGCTGCCTTGATGCTGTCTTTGGCGATCGCCGTTCCTTTGGGGATTCTCACCGCGCTCAAGCCCAACTCCAGGTTTGACACTGTCGTGAATTTCTTCGCCTTCGCCGGCATCAGCGCGCCCACTTTCTGGTTGGGGATGGTTTTGATTCTGGTCTTCGCGGTGGGCTTCAAGATTCTTCCGGCCAGCGGCACGTTCACGATCGGTGAGGAGTTCGGGTTCTGGGGAGGACTGTGGGATCGCGCCAAATATTTGGCACTGCCCGCGGCCACCCTCGCCCACATTGAAATCGGTGTCTTCTTGCGGTTCACCCGATCGGCGATGATGGAGGCGCTCCGCCAGGACTTTATCCGCACGGCGCGCGCCAAGGGCCTCGCCCGCTGGCAGGTGGTCATCGATCATGCCTTCCGCAATGCTTTACTGCCCCTGATCACCATTCTGGCTCTCAGTCTCGGCGGCGTATTCTCCGGCGCGACCATCACCGAAACCGTCTTCGCCTATCAAGGCGTTGGCAAACTCGTCTATGATTCGATCATCGCCAACGACTTCAACGTCGCCATGGTCAGTTTTCTGATTTCGGTTTCCATGATTCTTTTCTTCAACCTTGTGGCGGATATTCTCTATGGCTTTGCAGACCCGCGAATCAGCTACCGCTGAGGGCCCGTCGATAGCGGCCCCTAATGCCCCGCAATTCCTTCCGCTGTGGCGCTTGGCCTGGTCGAATTTTCTCGAGCACCGCATGGCCGTCGCCGGCTTTGGGGTTATTCTCCTGATGGTCACCATCGCCCTGTCAGCGCCCACGATCACCCGGCTGTCGGGCATCGATCCCGACGAGCAAAACCCCCTCAACCGTTACCTTACCCCTTGGAGCACCGTCAGCCTTTCGAGCCGGCAAATGGAATCGCTGATGGACCAATTCATCGAGCAAAAGCCAGAGGTCGCGAAGGCCCTGCAGCGGGAACTTGTCGGGCAGGGGGGAATTCCCGTGAGCGCGGGCGGCTCCGTCGACACCTCCGCAGACGCCACGGGAGTCGAGCGGCCGGAAGACGCCCTTTACGGCCTGTTGCGACTGGAAAAACCGGCGCAAAAGGAAATTTTAAAAAAGCTCTCGAGTCCCGGAAAAAAAGATCTCAAGGAGCTTTTGCAAGGAACGACAACCTTGCATGTTCTGGGGACCGACGAACTGGGAAGGGATGTTTTTATTCGCCTCGTTTGGGGCACTCGCGTGTCCATCGGCGTGGGCATTTTAGTGGCCGTGGCGGCCGCCCTGTTGGGTCTTTTGGTCGGTGCCGCCGCCGGCTATTACGGCGGTTGGATCGATATCTTATTGATGCGGGTCACTGATTCGCTGCTCTCCCTGCCGCAGCTGCCGATTCTTATCGTCGTGTCAGCTGTCAGTTTGAGCAAACTTGAAGAACTCTTTCCGCCCCTGCGACTTTTTGTCACTCCCGCCAATGAAAGCATCGTCAAATTGGTTTTCGTGGTGGTGCTTTTTTCTTGGATGCAGGTGGCTCGACTGGTGCGCGCCAGCGTACTCTCACTGAAGGAGCGCGAATTCATTCTGGCCGCCAAAACCCTTGGCGCCGCCGACGTTCATATTATTTTTCGCCATCTCTTTCCAAATGTTCTGGCTCCCCTTCTGGTCAGTGTCACTCTCGGCGTCGGATCGTCCATTCAGGCCGAAGCGGCCCTCAGTTTTCTCGGGCTCGGAATCCAACAGCCCACACCCAGCTGGGGCAACATGCTCTTCAACGCCCTTGAAATTATGCAAGAAGCGCCGGTTTTGATTGTGGTGCCTGGACTATTGATCCTGGCGACAACGATCAGCTTCAACTCCCTGGGCGATGGGTTGCAAGAGGCCATTGATCCCAGGGCATTACGACGTTGAAGGTGGGTACACCAAGCGTTAATATCTGACCTGACTTATTGCCCGTGGGCTGTGGCAAGTTCGGCGTCATTCATTCCCATATCAAAAACGATCCGGTCATAAAGGGCAATGGGCCGCACCTTGGGGCGACCTTCGCCACTCGCTTTTTCAAGTTGGATCAAACCAAAACCCTCTAACACTTGGCATTCCCGAAAAACATAGGAGTGGTCTTTATCGAGGATTTTAGCCAGCGCGTGAATGGAGTCCGGTTTTTTATTTACGATAGTGCGGAAAATCTCAAGGCGGCTTTCTCTCGCAATCTTTAACAGTGTTTTGAAGTCAGCACAGGCCATTTCATCCTTACGGACGCTGGGTTTACCGCCGCGGGCGGCTTTAAGCATTCTTTGGCCGGCTTGATCCAAAGTAGCGCCGGGGTCATAGCGAAAGGTGTAAGTTTTCATTTTAAACCTCCAGCTCTTCACCGAAATACTCGGCAATTTTAGAGCGAAAAAGCGCGTAAGCTTCATCTAACGTCGATGCAGTGACGGGGATCTGTGGGCCGGTATCGATGTGCAGATGGAACCCCAAGGGTTTGTGGCAATCCATCAGCACACGCTTGCTTGGATCCGATTCATCAAAGGCGATCCAGCTGAGTTTGAATCTCGATTCCAGTAAGCCGGGCTCAGGAGGATCAATGGACCAGAGATCCATAAACACCGTCACCATGCGGCCATCCTTCAGTGTGTGAGAGTTACGTTCTTCGAATAGGAGGGCACCCGCCATTAATATTACCTTAGTCAATATTTCTTAAAAAGTCAATATTGACTATTTAATTTCGAAACATAATATACTGTGTAAAACACTCTTACTCCGCACCCGTTTTCTAGGTCTTATAAATTTATGATCCAGAGGTAACTTACTCAAATTGTTATGTAAAATTAAATTTTTGAGATTACATCGCTTCGAAATCTCGCTCAGTCGCCTGGTCTTGGACTGAACCGCCTTCGGCGGTGGAATACCTGATTACATCCGATAACGTTCCTGAAGGCGACTCACGATCAGGTCCCAAATCTTAAATTTTTTCTATTTGAATTGCCCCGTTCAGGGGCCTGGACCACGGCCAAAGAGCAATTTGATTCTCAGACAAGCTCAAAGGACTGCCCGTTCCGCTCATCACCGACCAGACCTTAGGCAAGCTCGCCCGCGGAATCCATTTGTATCCATTGGAATCCTTCAGAATGCATGGGCAATCACCGAATAGGAGACGAGTTTGGAAGGACTTGAATGTCCTGGAAAAGGTCCTTATAGACATGTCGAAACGCGTGACCGCCATAGCTCTACGGATCATCGTGGACCATCGTGAACAAGTTCAGATGGTCCATCAGCCGTCCTTCGTGATCGGCCGGGGCGGCGATTCTTCCATTCGGATTGATCACGCCAACATCAGCCGCCGCCACCTTCAAGTCAACAGTTCGAACGGACGAATCTCCATCGCTGATCTGGGATCCTCCAACGGAACCTTCGTCAACGGCGTTCTCCTGCGGCCAAATGAAAAGTTCTACGTCGAGCCCGAGGATCAAATCAGCTTTGGCAAGACCAACGTTTCCATCCATCTTGAAATTCACGAAGTGGAGGAACACAGCGACATTCCGATCCCCCCTTCCAAACTCAAGGGGACTTCGATCAATGAAGCGCAGGATCTTTTGGAAAAGGCTCTCAAAAATCCGAATCTTTCCCATCCCAGTGTCATCGTTAAATCCGAACCGGCGGCCAAATCCGCTGAACCCGAAGAGCTGAATTTGCACTTCAGGACTCCCGAGGGCAAATTCAGAACAAAGGCGCCTGAGGAAGTGGGCACAAAACACGTCGAGGACGCGAAATCCCATGCCGCCCACCTGGTTGATGAAGCTAGAAGAAAATCCAGCGCTTTGATCGAGGAGGCGAGGGACCAGGCGCGAAAGATCGTCGAGGAAGCGCAAAAAAATGCGGCCGATTCGGACGCGTCTTCCCTTTCGCCAGTGGCAAGCCCTGAAGCCAAAGAAGCGATCGAGGCCGCCCACCACAAATCAGCTGAAATCGTGGCCGAAGCCCGTATTCTTTCCTCGAAATTGATCATTGACGCCAAAGCGGCCGCGACCAAACTCACGGACTCCGCCAAAGTCAAGGCCACCCAAGTGCTGGATGAGGCGAAAGGCAAAGCCAATCAGCTGTTGGATGAAGCGAAGAACCAGGCGGCTCACCTCACCGCGGAGGCAAGCGCGCAGGCGGCACAACTTGTCAGCCAAACCAAAGAAGCGCAAAACCGCAGCCAGGAGCGCATTCGCCAGCAAGAAACCGACTTCGCCAACAGCGCTCGCCAAAGGATGGAAGAGACCACGGCCGCCGCCAAGAAGATCATCGACGACGCGCAAAAAGAAGCCCAAAGAACCGAAAATGAAAGCAAACGAAGGATCGATCAGCTCATCGCAAAGAATGACAACGATCGCCGTTTGGCCGAGGAGGAGGCCCGCCGCACTTTGGCCGAACTCAACGGCCAGAAGGCCCTCCTCCTAGAAGATGTGAAACAGTTCGGTTCGCGCAAACAGGCCCTGCAAAGCGAACTCAGCCAACTGGAAAAAGAGGCAAAGTCAACCAAGAGCTCGCACCTTCAAACCTCGGCAGCTCTTGAACAGATGACCAAAGAGCTGGAATCCCTGAAGCCACAGCACGAGCGTCTGAGCGCCGAGCTTCTCCGCTCCTCCGAAGCGAAGAAAAAAATGGACTCGGAAATTGACCAACTGACCCACAGCCGGGAGATTCTGACCCAACAGCATTCGGAATTGATCCAACAAGTGGCCACCGAGCTGACCCAACTTGAGAAAGCCAAGCAAGAACTCGAGGAGCTGCAAAATAAAATCTCAGACAGCCAATCGGCGCAAAAATCGGCGAGCGAGAAAATTTCCTCCGAACGCGAGGAACTCGTCAGCTCCATCTCCACCATCAAAGACGAATTGAAACTGCTCGGTAAGGAAAAAACAAAAATCCAGGATGAACTCCAGGACCTTCGGAACAAGCAAAAAAAGGAAAAGCGCATCCTCGACGAGCTGGTCAAAGAGATCCAGAAGGAAGCGGTTGAGCAGACGGAGAAGCGGAACAAGTTTGAGGCTGAAACCAAAGAGGCCAAACGCCGCCATCAAGAACTCATCGAAGTGCAGGCACGGGAGCGGGCGGAACTGGCCCGCCGCCAGGAGGAGGAGGAGGACCAGGCCGCTCAAGCGCCGCGTCCTTCGAATGCTGAACTGAACTCAGCCCTGGCGGAGCAAGAAAGGAAGCTGGAAGAGCTGCGGGCCGAAGAACGGGCCATTCTCTCGCGACTCACCGATGAAAAGGAAGAGCTCGAGCGGTTGAAAATTGAAAATGACTCCCTCGTCCACAAACTTGAAAGCGACACCGGTGAACTCAGCAGTCTGCGCAAGCAGCGCGACTCCCTGACACATGATGTGCGTGACCTTTCGCGACGCCAATCCGCCATGAACTTGCAAATCCGCGAAATGGAAGAGCTGATGCAGAAGACCCCCAATCCCACCACCTCCACAGCACCGCAAGCCGGTGGCGTCATGAGTCCAGGGGTGAATCAAGCTGGCATGGTGAACAGGAATCTCCCGGCATCGGCGACAAAATCAGGCACGCTCGACGAGGAACTGATCGCCGCCCACCCCGATGACCTGACACCCAATCCGGATGATCCTTCAAAGACCCTGATTGTTCACGGGGCGGCACCGGAAACGACGTCCAACCCGGGCACCCCGCCCCCCTCGGGTGTTTCCATTCCTTCGGTCTCCTCGGTTCTGCGCTCGGTGGGATCAGCCCTTCCCTTCCTTGAACCTAAAATCCCCGAACCCAAAGATGAGGCTCAGCCGCCCCTGCGATTTTCGAAGCCGGCCGGCTCGTCACCTCTCTTGAAGGTGCCACAACCACCGGCCAATGTCCTGCCGGTGGGTCCCGAGCCCGAGTACAGCTACGTTTCAGATTCGGAGTCCGCCGCCGCCCCCCTGTCCATTCCGATGAACATGCCGAACGAGGCTCAGCCGA
>PSRN01000130.1 GCA_003176075.1 Bdellovibrio sp. | reverse complement strand
ACCCGGCGAGCGGTATATTCTGAGCGGCGAAAACCTGACGATCCAGCAGCTTTTCACCCTGATCGCGGAGACTGGTGGAGTGGTACCGCCGAACATCAGGCTTCCTTCGCTTCTTCTGCATACGCTTGGAATAGCCGGGGACCTGGCGACAAAGCTGGGATGGAACTCTTCACTAAGCCGCGAAAACGCCTGGACCGCCACCCTTTACCACTGGTTTGACTGTTCCAAAGCCAAGCGGGAACTCGGATTCGATCCCGGTTCCGCGCGCGACGCGATTCGCGACAGCGTCACCTGGATGAAAGCTCGAGGTTTGCTGAAGACGAACTAGGTTTACTGAATACAAAATAGGAGAGAATATAAGCCATGATGGGCATTCTCTTTCGAACTTTCCGATCGTTCATTTTGATCGCGGCGTTATTTGTTGCGGCGGTTCTTTGTTTTGGAATCTGGTTGCTCAATCAAGTTCCGAATGAGGCGACCATTCGCGGCTGCATGACCACGGCCCTCTACAGCGTTCATCTCTGTCCGGGGTCAGCCGACTACGTGCCCTTGAATCAGATTTCCCCGTTCCTGCGAAAGGCTGTCGTTTTGTCAGAGGACTCTCTGTTTTGGAATCATCATGGTTTTGATTTTCAAGAAATGCAAAAGAGCTTTGAGAAAAATCGGATGGCGGGCCGGTTTGCCCGGGGCGGCTCCACGATCACCCAACAGCTTGCGAAGAACATGTTTCTGACGAGCGAAAAGACGCTGGAACGGAAACTGGTCGAAGCGGTCATCACCGTGAGAATAGAAAGGGCCCTCACGAAAAACCAAATTCTCGAGCGGTATCTCAACGTGGTTCAGTTCGGCCAGGACATATTTGGCGTGAAACAAGCGGCGAGTTTTTATTTTCAAAAAACACCGGCCAAATTGGACGTCATCGAGTCGGCCTTTCTTGCCTTCTTGCTTCCAAGTCCGGAAAAATATTCTGTATCCTTTTATAAGAAGCAATTGACGCCTTTTGCGTACAAGCGACTTCAGGAGATTATTCAGCGTCTGTACCAATACCAAAGAATCGGAGCCGCGGATTATGGCGTCGCCGCCCACCGCCTGCCCACCTTTCTTTCCAAAGCCAAAGCACCGGCTGCCCCCGCGGGTCTCGACTTGAGCGCGCCGGAGTATGGGGAGGGAGAGGACCAAGGATCATGGCTGGAGCCGATAAGCCAGTCGGCGGAGCGCGAATCTCGTCACCAGGATCCCGATCACGACCAGGACGAACGCATTGATCAGGAGGTCAACGCTGAACCCGCTGACGAACAACTTCCGGACAATCTCAACGGAATGGGTGAGCGGCAAGACGTAAATCACTGACTTGAGAATCGAATTCAATTCATTCACTGGAAAGAAAGTTCCACAGAACAAAGACATCGGCACGATAAGCCCCGAAGTCGGAAAGATCATCTGGTCGTAATTTCTCACGTAGGAAGTTACGACCATGCCGACGCAAGAAAAAATCCAAGCGTTGGCAAATAGAACTGGAATCACCACCAGGATTCGAGGGGTATGGCCCAACCCGAAAAAGAGACCCACCACCAGCAATCCGATGGAACTCAACATTCCCTTACTGGCGGCCCAGAAAAGCTCTCCCAGCGTCAGTTCCGGTACGGTCACCGGCGAAATCAAGATCACCGAGTAAATACCCATGGCGGCTCCGCCGCCCACGCTCCGCGAGGAATTGAGCTTCGAGAAATTTCCGTAGGCCCCTTCGAAAAAGGAAATCATCATGGAGGTCGTGCACAGCAATCCCGGGAAATAAAAATCGACGTAGGCCAATCCACCCACTGTTTTAACGTAAGCCCCAAGTCCAAAGCCGATGGCCGCCAACAAAAAGAGCGGCTCCAGCACAATCCAAAATAACGAAAGCAGCCAGGTTCGCTTGAAGATAATAAAATTCCTGCGCCAAACGCGATAAATCTGCGACCAATGGAGAATCACGTGGGCTCCTCCCGCAGGTCGTGTCCCGCCAAATGAAGGAAGACATCGCTCAAGGTTGTGCGACGAATGGCGATCCGCCGGCTGTTCACTATGGTCAGTAATTCATTGGCATCGGATTCCGCCTGAAAGGGAACGTAAATATGAGATCCGACGGTAAAGAACTTAAACCGCCGTTCGCGAATGCGGTTGAGATAATAGCTCATTTCCGTTCCGGCGACTTCAAATTCGGCCATTTGAGGCCCGAGGTGTACTGAGATCAAATCCTGCGGCGATCCCACAGCGAGCGCTTGTCCCTTATCAACAATGGCGATGCGGTCGCACAGCAACTCGGCTTCCTCCATATAATGAGTGGTGAGAATGATGGTTTTCGCCTGGTCTTTGACTTTTTTGAGAAAATCCCAAATCCACAGGCGAACCTGGGAATCCAAGCCCACCGTGGGTTCGTCCAAGATAAGAATTTCCGGATGATTCACCATAGCGCGGGCGATGGCGAGCCGCCGGCGATAACCGCTGCTCAGATTGGCGACCGGCTCATGAGTGTACTCATCCAACCGCATCATTTTAAGCAGATCATAGGCGCGGGCCCGCGCGACGCCCTCACTGACTTCAAAAAAGCTGGCAAAGACCATCAGGTTTTCCAGCACCGTGAGTTCGACATCGAGTCCTTCGTCTTGCGGAACCACACCGAGACGTCCGCGAATTTCGCGACTCGATGATCTGACGTTCATTCCCAAGATATAGAGATCGCCCGAATTGGGTTGCACATGGCCGTAGACCATCTTGACCAGTGTCGATTTGCCGGCTCCATTGGGCCCTAAGAGTCCAAAAACTTCCCCCACACGAACGTCAAAACTGACGCCCTTAAGAGCGCGCAAATCGTCAAAAGACTTGACGAGGTGACGAGCGTCCAACGCCAACTCTTGCACAAGCGTGGGCGGAGCTGCCCAAGTCGGTGCCTCCAGCGTGGGCGGCGCTGCCCAAGTCGGTGCCGTCGGCACCTCCGCAGACGCCACGGGTGTCGCCTCCGAAGACGCCACGGGTGTATTCTTGTTGTTGAGCAATCCCCCTCCCCTTTGTTGAGTCTAAGCTAAGCTGGAACTCATTTAAAACCTCAAATGCGAGGCACCGAGAAGGAGTTCGCGTCTCGCCAAAACGCCCTAATCATCCTTTGAAGCCTTTCGCTTACGCTTGTGCGGGTCCAGCTCGCGACAGCGCAGGCGAATATGGTTGGGTGTGACTTCAATCAGCTCATCGTCATTGATCCACTCCATGGCCTGTTCAAGGTTCATCGCTTTGACGGGGACAAGAGTCAATTTTTCGTCGGCGCCGGAAGCGCGAACGTTGGTGAGTTTTTTCTCCCGCGTGATATTCACTTCGAGGTCGTTTTCCTTGGCGTGTTCGCCAACCACCATGCCTTGATAGACCTCGGCGCCGGGAATAACGAACATGCGGCCTCGCTCTTGCAAATTGAAAATGGCATAGGTCGTGGCGACCCCTTGACGGTCGGAAATCATGGAACCGTTCATGCGGCCGGCAATATCACCCCGGTAATCGTCCCACCCGTCAAATTGGGTGTTCAAAAGGCCAGTTCCCTTGGTGTCGGTGAGAAACTCGGAACGGTACCCGATAAGTCCGCGCGAAGGGATGCGAAACTCGAGGCGCGTGCGGCCCGAACCCTTGCTGACCATGTTCATCATCACCCCTTTGCGGCGGCCCATCTTTTCGGTCACCGCTCCGGTGAACTGATCCTCGATGTCGATGATCGCGTATTCGAAGGGCTCCTTGCGAACGCCTCCTTCCTCTTTAAATACGACTTGCGGCTTGGAAACACACAGCTCGAATCCTTCCCGGCGCATTTGCTCAATTAAAACCGCCAATTGCAGTTCGCCCCGGCCCACCACTTTGAAAGCTTCGTTGCTCGACGTTTTTTCCATCCGAATGGCCACGTTGTGGAGGAGTTCTTTTTCCAGCCGCTCAAGGATCTGTCGCGAGGTCACCTTCTTACCGTCGCGGCCGCCAAAGGGTCCATCATTCACGGAAAAGATCATGCCGACCGTGGGCTCTTCGACCCGGATGCGGGGCAGCGGCCGGGGATCAGCGACCGAGGTGATCGTATCGCCGATATTGAAATCCTCTAAACCGGCAAGAACAGCAATGTCACCAGCTCCGATTTCATCCACGGGAACTGTGTTATTCACTTTGTACTGAAAGAGCGCCGAAATGCGCACTTTCTTGTTCACGCCGTTGTCGTGCATGCACAAGACTTCGTCGCCAACCTTGATTTGCCCCGAACGAACGCGGCCAATCGCCAATCGACCCACAAAAGAACTGTAAGAAAGGTTCGACACCATCATCTGCAAGGGAGCGTTCTCGGTAACCTTGGGCGGCGGGACCTCTTGAATGATTTTTTCGTAAAGCGGCTCAAGGGTCTTGGTGCGGACGTGGGGATCCAAGGTGGCCATACCCTCGCGCGCGATGGCGTAAACGGGATGAAAATCGGCGGTGTCCTCGGGCGCGTCCAAATCGATCATCAGATCGAAAATCTCATTGTGAACCTCTTGAATGCGGGCGTCCGAGCGGTCGATCTTATTGATGCAGACGATAATCTTCAGCTTTTGCTCGAGAGCCTTTTTCAAGACAAAACGGGTTTGCGGCAGGGGACCTTCCGAAGCGTCCACCAAAAGAATGGCGCCGTCGACCATATTTAAGATCCGCTCGACCTCGCCACCGAAATCACTGTGGCCGGGGGTGTCCACGATGTTGATCTTGAAGTCGCGATAAACAAAGGAGGCGTTCTTTGCCGCGATGGTGATGCCGCGCTCTCTTTCCAGGTCCATGGAGTCCATCAGCCGTTCCTCAACGTGCTCGTTCTCCCGGAATGTGCCAGCCTGACGGATCAAATGATCAACCAGCGTGGTTTTGCCATGGTCAACGTGTGCAATAATCGCAATATTGCGAATTTTTTTAGGGTCAAAAATCATAAACGCTGCTCCTTCATCCCTTCATCTCCTCATCCTTTAGCACTTCAGCCCGCCTCCGCAGACGCCTCTATCCGTTTTATCCGTGTCCGCCCATCAAAAAGGCTTCTGCCGATGTATCTGCCGGCTGGAGTTCCTGCACGGACGCGAAATATTCCCGCGCCAGCAAGACCAAGTCTTGCGTATCCGCGCTCTGATAGAGACTTTTGCGAAATTGAGCCGCATTAGGATAGCCTGTTGCGAACCACGCGGCAAATTTCTTGAGTTGAATTTGTAAGATTCGCTCATCACAGTGCGGGGCAATAGAGTCCACCAGCATTTCGACCAAGCCAGGATAATCCCGAACCAAATCCTGACTTGCAGGTCCAGTTTTGAGCGCATTTTCAGGGGCATTCTCGGGCGCATTTTCAGAGGCCTTTTCAGGTGCAACTTGCCGCCACAGCGCCAAGGCCTCACGAAAGAGATAAGGGTTCTTGAGCGCCCCCCGGCCTATCATCACGCCGTCGACGCCGGACTGGCGCAAACGCGATACCGCCTGGGCTGGCGTGAGGATATCGCCGTTTCCCAGAATCGGCAGGCGAGCCCTCTCCTTGACCCGCGCGATGTAATCCCAATCGGCTTGCCCCCCATAGGCTTGGGCGCGCGTGCGGCCATGAATCGCCACCCATGCAATGCCCTCGTTGGCGGCCAGGGCAGCCACGTCTTCGGCATTGCGGCAGCTGGCCTCCCAACCTGTGCGAATCTTTATCGTCACGGGAATTTTTACCGCCGCCACCACCTCGCTCAGCAATTGACCCATGGCGGGTAAATCTTTGAGCAGAGCCGATCCAGCCCCTTTCTTGACCACTTTGGGTACGGGACAACCAAAATTGAGATCGACAAAGTCAGCCCCCAAGTCCTCAACGAAGCGAGCCGCTTCGGCCATCGTCAGCGGGTCTTCGCCAAACAACTGGATGCCGACGGGGCGTTGTGATTCGTCAAATCGGGTCAGCTGCAATGTACGGGTGGATTTGTAGGAAATTCCAGTGGCGGAGACGAGCTCCGAAATTACGATCCCGGCGCCAAGCTTCTTCATAAAGGAACGAAAACCGTGGTCGGTGATTCCCGCCATGGGGGCAAGGACAAATGGATTTTTCGCCAGTGCAATAGTCAATGCTTTCACGAGGTCCCTTCAGCATGGGCAGCGACGCCGCCACGGGTGTCAATCCAACCACGTCACCCGCCCCTCCCTTTGTCGGGGAGCCTTCGGCGGGTCATGATCGGGGTATCCCATAACGACACTGCAGAGAAGCTCCAGTTGGCCCGCTTGATATTCAGGATGACTGCGAAGGCCCAAAAATTCATCCACTTCGTCCTTGATTTCAAAAGGGGCCCCCATCGTACAGGTCCCAAGGCCTTCGGCAACGGCGGCGAGATTGATGTTTTCGACGGCCATATAAACACTTCCGATGCTGGTGTGATAGCGCTCTTCTTCCGAATTGTGAGAATAACAAAAAACGACAACCGGCGCACCCCCCAGAGTGTAGAAAAATCGCTCGGTAAAGGCGTAGAGGGAAGGTTTCAACCGCTTTTGCAATACGTCCTTGATCCCCGCCCATGATTTTTGCGAATAAGCAAGATACTCATCCCGCTTTTTTCCCGTACAGACGAAGAACCGCCAATTTTGGCGATTCTTCCCGCTGGGCGCCAGCATCCCCGCCTCGAGAATTTTCTCAATCAAGGCGCGGGGAGGTAAATCCGGCCTGTACTTGCGAATCGATTTCCGGGCTTCGACAATCGCATAAAAAGTCGCTTTCTCATTTTCGCTGAACTGAGGTGTCATAAGCTCCCATCCATCATGGATTTACAATCAATGGTTTACAATCAATGAATTGATACAATTAAATGAATGAGATGACGAAGTCCATGAAGCGGAACAAATTCGCCTTTCGAATTGTCTTTTTCACGTTGGCGGCTCTGCTTTTGGTTCTTTCCACCCTCGCCTCAGTCCCCCGTTGGCGGGAGCAAATTCGCTCTTATTTTATAAGACCTTATAGGCAGGTTCTTGCCAAGGTCGAAGGCGATCTCACCGGGAAGGGTGATATCGTCTCCGTGGTGAAACTCAAAACCGAAACCGGCATTTTGGTTGAAGTTTACGAACATCTACCGGCGGGAGGCGAAAGGCTGCGGGCCAGGTTGCAGCTCGAAGAGCGCCGGGACGCGCACATCGACATCCGCGGCCAGGTCACCAATTTAGCGCTGGCGGATTTGGATGGCGATCATATTTTGGAGATTCTTTCTCCCGTTTATGACGAAAACTTGGTTCCCCGCCTGCATGTTTTTAAGTACGACCCGGTGGAGAAGAGCTTTGTCAGAATGGGCGCGGACGCGGTCAATCCGTAAGAAATGTGAGAGGTCCTTGTTGCGACAAGAACTTTTCAATTTGCGAAATTCTCGACACTAAATTCATTTTAGTAATGCACAATTGCTGGCGCACATAAGATTCATTTCGCCATTGCCAATATTCGAATCCTATAAACAGAATTTCGACCAACGCAAAAAACCCGGCAGTACCCCAATAAACCTTCGACATTCTTCGAGTGAATTTTAACCTATCCGCCAGACGCCTCTTTTCACCACTATATTGCCCTATCCGCCAGACGCCTCTTTTCACCACTATATTGCCGGTCATATTCATAAGGGACTTCTGTCCCCGGTGGCAGTGTTGGCACAGAAATTTTAGCTTTGGCTGTCTCTAACTCTGCAATTTTCTTGTTGTAAAATGCTGCCACATGCTTTTGAGCCGCCGGACTTGTATGACTGAAGTACCCGGAAGGTGCCATTTTTTCCTTCGCAAATTCGATGGCCTCTGAGGTATGATCTTTGTCAATTGGCAGTTTTTTAAGATCATTTAACCGAGCATTTTCCAAGGCCTGAATTTCCGCGTCGATCGCCCCCTGAGCGGCACGAGAGAATTTCAGCTCTTTAAAATAGCCATCATACGTATCAGTCAATACTTTAAGTTTATCCCTCATCTCCTGTGCTGAATAATGCAGTTTTGTTCCTTCCTGAGCCATCCTGGTCGAGAAATAAGCATTATAGGCGAGAAGGGCGGCCACAATTACTTTTAGACCGTCGTTACTCAGGCCGCTCGGTAATGGATTACTTTGTATCGAGGCCAGTGCAGCCTTATTCTCAGCCAGTTCTTGCTTCCATTGTTCCACCGACTGGGCCCCAAAGTCGATGACCACCGGATTGATCTCAACTCCACAGCGATTGGGTTCATTAGCCCATGCCGAATTAGGTAGTGCCGAAAAGTGCAATAACAAGGGAAAAAGATACATTTTTTTCATTCGGAGAATCCTTTTATGCGGAGGAAAAGCAAAGTCCGCCGTAGGACGAAGTCATGGTGCAATTGTTATACCTGAGAAGGTTTGATGCCTCCTGGGCGCTGACATTCCACTGGTTCGCAATACCGTTTTCAAGTAAACTCATGGTGAGGCCCAAGGCATGAATCGAACCGCGAAGAAATTTGAATCGCTGTATCAGCAATTCATCAACCTGCCTGAAACGGTCATCGGAGAAATTCTTGGCGGTGAACTTCACGTCAGCCCGCGGCCCTCTCCCAAGCATTCCCGCGCATCTTCGATCATCGGCGGCGAGCTCGTTGGTCCATTCGATCGAGGCCGCGGTGGTCCAGGAGGGTGGTGGATTTTGGACGAACCCGAAATTCACCTTGAATCGAATATTCTTGTTCCCGACCTCGCGGGCTGGAAGCGCGACGTTCTTCCAACGCTGCCGGAAGAAGCGTTTTTTGCGGTCGCTCCAAACTGGATTTGCGAGGTTCTGTCACCGGGGACAACCGCGATTGATCGCGTGAAAAAAATGCCGCTTTATGCTCAGTATGGTGTCGCGCACGCTTGGCTTGTCGATCCGATCGCCAAGACACTCGAAATTTTTCGTCTCGAAGATCAACGGTGGGTTCTTCTGAACAGCTTTTCGGATAATGACCGTGTTCGGGCCGAACCTTTTGCGGCGATTGAAATCGAGCTTGAAGGGGTGTGGAGCTGAGTGGGCCCGCTAGGTAAAAGTAACCAGGGTGACACTTGCCGCTCGTTCAGTCGTTCAGTCGATTGGAAATTGACCGGCGGAAAGGCGATCCACAAACTCCCTGAAAGGGAGAGCAAGCATGCCGTCTCCGAGCGATTGCCGTTCATCGCCGAGATAGACGATCACCTTGCTTTTCATTCCTTTGAGCTGAGTGGCTGCTTTAAGCCCTTTGAGATCATCGGATTTAATGCGTTTTTTCGCTTTGGCTTCGATCGCGAAAAGCTCTCTGTTTCGACGAGCAATAAAATCAACCTCGAGCGACTTTACATCAAGGGGAGACCAGAAATTCAAATCATCGAAAAGTTTGCCGTATTCGCCGTAGGCGCGCAGGCAATGATAAACAAACCCTTCGAATAAAAATCCTTTTTCATCATCATCAACGGGTCCTGATTGTTTTTTGATGGCACGAACTACCCCGGGATCAAAAAGATAGAATTTTGGATGTCGAACTTCCCGGATTTTTGGCCGCGAAACATAGGCAGGGAGGAAGGACCCCACCAAGGTATCGACGAGGATCTCCAAAAAACCCTGCACCGTGGTCCGTGAAACACCACTTTCGGAGGCCACGTTTGAGATATTGATCACCTGCCCGTGAAAGAGGGCAGCAACGGGAAGAAAACGGGCGAACCCGGCAAGGTTTTTGACGATGGCCTCGGCTTTGATCTCCTCCTTAAGGTAAGTGAGCGTGTATGCTTCAAGAGTTTCTTGCGGTGAAGGGCTGGAAACAACGATTGGAAGGGTTCCGATGCTGAGAGCCCGCGACAAATCAAAATCCCCACTCATTTCTGACGGGAGAAGGGGATATAAATGCCTTTCCAGGGCTCGCCCCGCCAGAAGATTGACTCCTCTTGATCGCAGTTTCCGCGCCGACGATCCGGTGAGAATGAATTGACGCTTTTGGCGTTCAATCAAGTCATGAACAAAGTTGAGCAAAGCAGGAATTCTCTGCACTTCATCGACCACGATCTTTTGACGCAATGGCCGCGCCTCCACCTCCCGACGGAACAGATCGATATCGGCGAGGTAGGACTGATACTTTTGCTCATTCAGAAGATCGATGAAATGAGCTTCATGAAATTTGTCTTTTAGCAGGGTCGTCTTGCCCGTACCTCGAGCTCCAAAAAGAAAGAAAGACTGGGATGGCAGGCGAATCGCACGTCTGTACATATCGTCGTCATTTTGAGTCTCAAAATGACGGTAGTCAATACATAGTGAATTCTCAGACCGTCGGCACCGCCGCAGTCGCACCTCATGACGCGCACAATCATGTCGACAAGAGTGACACAATCATGATACCCCGTCGATTCAAATACGCACTTTGTGGGTTAAAACTGGTGCCTGCGATAGCAGGTTAATGATTCTGAGCGAAACAACGGAATCCCCGCAAAGGAGGCTGAACCAGAAAGGAGAGTTCGTCATGGCTCAAGTGACGATGAAAGAAATGTTAGACGCTGGCGTCCACTTTGGACATCAAACACAGCGTTGGAATCCAAAAATGAAACCCTATGTTTACACGGCTCGCGGCGGGATTCATATCATCGACCTGCAAAAGACCGTGGCTCGGGCCAACCGGGCGGCGGATTTCGTCAAGTCCGTGGCCGCTAAAGGTGGCAAGCTCATTTTTGTCGGCACCAAAAAGCAAGCGGTGGAACCGGTCCAGGAAGCGGCCCAACGCTGCGGCCAGTTCTACGTCACCAAGCGATGGTTGGGTGGCATGCTCACCAATTTCGAGACCATCAAGGCGTCGATTGACCGCCTCCGCAAGATCGAGCAAATGAAAGAAAAAGGCGAGCTCGACTTCTTCACCAAAAAAGAGCGGGCCGGCATTGAAAAGGAATATATCCGGCTGAACGAATTCCTCGTTGGCATCAAGGAAATGAAAGACGCGCCCTCGGCCATGTTTGTGGTCGATTTGCCGAAAGAACATATCGCGGTGGCGGAAGCCAGCCGACTGAAAATCCCCGTCGTCGGTATCGCCGACACGAACTCCGACCCCGAAACCATCGAATTTCCCATTCCCGGGAATGACGACGCCATTCGCTCCATCAAGCTGTTTGCCAACTTGGTCGCCGAAGCCTTCATCGAAGGAGCCCAGGAGTATCAAGCGAAATTGCGCACCCAATCCGACAAAGCTTCCGATGTGGCGGCCGAAAGAGCAGCTCCGGAGACCGCCCCGCCCGCGACTGAGAGAGCCCGTCGCGGCCCACGAGGCCGGGGGGCGCCGGAACCCAAAAGAGCCGAAGGGCCAGCGGTCGTCAAAGTCAGCAAGCCGCCACGCAAACTAGTGGCTGCCGGAATGGCTGAGAAGATTGAGATCGAAGCTGAACTCGAAAGCCAGGCTCCCGAGGGAGCCGCGACGGAAGAAGTGGCCGAAGATGGTGCAACCGGCGCCACAGCTGAAACCGGCGGCGCATCGGCTAAGCCCGTTAAGCCGGGTCAGCCGGCTCAGCCGGCCCAGAAAGAAGAGAAATAGAAATTTCACAGTGAAAACTGCAAGGAGAGTCGCATGAGTATCTCTGCTTCAATGGTCCGCGATCTGCGCGAGCGAACCAATGCCGGAATGTTGGATTGTAAGAAAGCCCTTGAGGAAACCGCCGGAAATTTCGACGCCGCGGTCGAATGGCTGCGCAAAAAAGGCCTGGCTTCGGCCGCCAAGAAGGCTGACCGTCTTGCGTCTGAAGGAATGATCGTCTCCTCCGTGCTGGAGGGTCACAAGGCGGTCCTGGTTGAGGTCAATTCTGAAACAGATTTTGTCGCTAAAAATGATCTGTTCAAGAAATTCGTCAAGGACGTGGCGGACGTTGTTGTTCGCGCCAATCCTCCCTTGGCGGACGTTGATACCCTTCTCAATCAAACCCTCCCTGGGAGCGTGGGCGGCAAAGCCGCCACGGGGGGGG
>PSRN01000260.1 GCA_003176075.1 Bdellovibrio sp. | reverse complement strand
TGACTGATTTACCTCTCCACACGGCAGATTGTTGGCTTCCTGGCCTCAGAACCGTTGGCCCATGAATCCCTTGCTGTGCCGTTATCCCGGCAAGATTGGTAACAAAGAGGGAGCAAGGAACAATTTCCGGCACCTCTCGTGCCCTCTCTTGAAAAATCCTCCTGTCGAAAATTACGACAACCCGGCGAAAATTCATAACACCACTGAGCCGTGATATAACACCAGTTGGGTCGCGGAGGTCTTCAATATGAAAATAAAGAAAATTCCAGTTCTTTCACCAGTTCCGTCAAGTATGGCAGTCCTCATTCTGCTCGCTCCGCTGAGCGGCTTCGCCGATATGAACGTGCTCGAGTGCTCCTCCGACAAGGGATCCATCCCAGTGATTCAGATCTGGGCGAACACCAAGGAACACTCTTTTTATCGCCGCGAACTTGTTGATGACGGCCCCGTCTTCAACGAGAAGGTGCGTCGATCGGAATATGATCGTCACATGTTTCGATTGCGTTCAGAACCTGGCCTAAAAAGGAAACTCGTCAGGAAGGGCAAAATCTGGCGTTACTACACGAAACGTGAAGGGCGTCCCGTCAGGACGCATATCATGGATTGTGTGGGTCCTGCCTCTTCCTGATTGATGCTAATTGATCCCTTTCCTGACCGGTGCTGCTGTTGGCACCCACGTCTGAAAAGTTAAAGCGGGCGGACCGGGCCGCCGATCCTCCGACTCCAGCTTCCACCGCCCGGCTGGCAATTCTGGAAATTTTGCGTCCCCTTCAACTTCCAAATCAATTTGCGTCAGGTAAATCCGATCCAGCTCAGGCAAGGAATGCTGGTAAATTTCCCCGCCGCCAGTCACAAAGACTTCCCTAGGCCATGGCGGCACAAGCTGTTCGGCTGCGCGAACCGCGTCTTCCCAGAGGTGAACCACTTTCACGTCGGGGTGATCGACTCGGTAGTCCTTCTGCCTGGTGATGACCAAATGAAAGCGCAGCGGGAGCGGCTTTCTCAAACATTCAAAAGTTTTTCGCCCCATGATTAAGACGTGCCCTTTTGTTTTCAGATGGAAAAAACGCAGATCCTCGGGGACATGCCACGGAAGTTCGTTGTTCCTGCCAATGATGCGATGGTGGGCGCAGGCCGCTATGGCCGAAAGTTCAATTTTCATACCGCGATCTCCGCTTTGATGCCGGGGTGGGGATCATAGCCAATGACTTGGATATCCCCGAACTCAAAATCGAAAATATTTCGCACCTGCGGATTGAGCTCCAGGCGGGGTAAAGGCTTCGGCTTGCGTGTCAGCTGAAGTTTTGCCTGATCGATATGATTCAGGTAAAGATGAGCATCCCCAAAGGTGTGAACAAAATCGCCCGGCTGAAGCCCAGTAACCTGCGCCACCATTTGGGTCAAAAGGGCGTAGCTGGCAATATTAAATGGGACTCCCAAAAACACATCGGCGCTTCGCTGATAAAGCTGGCAAGAAAGACGCCCGTCCGCCACGTAAAATTGAAAAAAGGCATGACAGGGCGGCAGTGCCATCTGCTCAACGTCGGCGGGATTGAACGCCACCACCAAGTGGCGCCGTGAATAGGGATTCCTTTTGATTTGCTCAATGACCTGAGTGATTTGATCAATTCGCCGCCCATCCGGAGCGCGCCAAGCCCTCCACTGCTGGCCATAAACAGGTCCGAGATTTCCTTCACTATCGGCCCATTCATCCCAAATACTGACACCGTGGTCTTTTAGAAATCGAATATTGGTATCGCCGCGAAGAAACCAAAGAAGCTCATAGACGATCGATTTGAGATGAACTTTCTTAGTTGTCACCAAGGGAAAACCCCTTCCCAAATCAAACCGCATTTGAAAACCAAAAATGCTAAGAGTGCCAACGCCAGTCCGATCTTCACGCCTCGCGCCCCGCTCAAGGATTTCACGCAACAAATTTTGGTATTGAATCATCCTGCCAACCTACAACCAGCCAAATGAAAAAGAGAAGGGATTCTACGCCCTAGTACCTCGGCCGAAGGAGAAGCCCTTTCACGTGAAGCGATGCATCGCAAACGAGGGTGTGAATTCCGACCGAGGTGGGCTATTTTTTGATCATGGAAATTCGCGACCCGGTTCACGGCACAGTTCAGATTTCATCGGCTGAAACAAAAATTCTCGATACGGCGGAATATCAGCGCTTGCGCGCCATTAAACAACTGGGATTCGCCGAATTCAGTTTCCCGGGGGCCACTCACAACCGTTATCTCCACTCGATCGGAGTCAGTCATTTGGCCGGGCTGGCCTTCGATCAGATTTTCAAGAACTATCTTTTTTCGTCGTCATCAGTGCGGGCCAATTTTCGCAAATCCCTTCGCTTGGCCGCCCTCCTGCACGATATTGGCCATGGGCCCCTCAGCCACACCACGGAAGAAGTCATGCCGTTGCTGTCACAGCTGCGACTCGCCGCTTACGAAGGACGCTCCCAGGATCCTCTTTTGATTGGCGGCTCAAACAAGGCCACTCATGAGGATTACACGATCAAGTATGTGACGGATTCACCGCTGACGCAGGAGTTGCGCGCGAACTTTCCCGATTTTTCACCTTTGCACGTCGCTTGCCTTATCGACAAGACACTGCGCACGCCAGATGATTTCTTTATCGACTTCGGATTGGATTTTCGCCCGATTCTCAGCCAACTCGTTTCTTCCGAACTCGATGTGGACCGAATGGATTACCTTGAGCGCGATTCGTATTTCTGCGGGACCAACTACGGAAAAGTGGATCTGCACTGGCTCCTGTCAAACCTCAGCCCCTACCGGACCGAGGGCAAGGTCTTTCTCGCGCTGAACCGACGGGCTCTTTATACTTTCGATGATTTTCTGATTTCCCGCCATCACATGCATTTGATGGTTTATTTCCATCACAAAAGTATCATTTACGAAGAAATGCTGAACCGCTATTTGACCTCGCCGGAATGCACTTTCTTCTTACCGCCGGATATTCAAGAGTACACGAAATTCAATGACCACAAACTCTTTGAGCATCTGGCCTCATCAGGAAATATTTGGGCCCGGCGGATTGCCGAAAGACGACCTTATCGGGTCCTGATTGAACTCCACAACACCGAGGAAAGTCCGCGGCCCGCCAGCATCCAGGAATTCATTGCCGGCGAAGGAATTGACGTGATCTGGGCGAGTTCGAAAGTGCGCCTCTCAAAATACCACTCGGGTAACCCGACCGACAAATTCATTCCGATCTATGTCGTCGACCAATACGACCGCTGGGACAAACCCGTCCCCATCGAAAAGGCCTCGGAAATATTCTACCGTTATGAAGGGGCCCGCATCATCGACCGTCTTTACGTCGCCCCCGAAAAATTGGAGAGCGCCGAAGCTCTTCTGCAAAAGGTGCCAGGCCCTGTTTACGGACGCACTTCGCCAAGATCCTAACGCAAGGTGGTCCTAACAGAGGGTCCTAATTCGTGGGAGCCAAGGGATCAAAGGTCACAGTGATGCTTGCGCCCTGTGAGGGAACAGCAGTTCCGTGGAAAAGGACCGAGTTGGCCGACGCCACGTACGTCCAACCGTTGGTCGGTGAATTGGGTACGACAACATTGTTGACCATGACTTGAATGGAAGCCGGATTGGGCTGGCGATCGAGTTGAAATTGAGTGCTCAGCTCAATGATATTTTGTTGAATCTTATTTAGCGCATCCGCGTAAGTCGCGCTGCAAATGTCAGCCGTCACGCCGTTCGTTTTATTGGCCAGATCAACATATCTCTGGCCGATAATAGTGGTGGCAGATTGGGCCACATGCGAGGCCTGGCAGACGGAATCCAAAACCGCAACTGCCGAAACATTGTAGTGACGAAGAGCCGGGTCCGTCGTGCCGGTGAATTGATCGAGAAATTGAATGTAACTATCCGTCGTTTCGAGGTTCGGGTCGGCGTAATCGTGATCAGGGACCCCGTTGCGCAAAAACCAGCTGTATTCCGGCCGTTTGGGGTCGCTGAAGTCGTCCTCATCCGAGAGAATGATGATGGCGAGGAAGGCCCCAGCACGGTGAAAAGCTGAGTTGCTCGGATCTTGAAGTGCCGCACGAAAACTTGAAAATGCTCTTTCATCTCCAGAACCCTGGTCCCCTTGCAATGCATTGGTGACAAACACGCTTTGCAAGTTGGGAGTTGCCGAATCGATGATGGGATAACCCGTGTGTGTGGTGCCGATCCCGTCACGAAAGTGTGAATAGTTTGGGTTGTTATTCCAAAAAGCCCCCGCAAGATAGGAATCCGAGGTGGTCACGGCGAGATGAAAGTCGAAATTCTTGCTGACAAAATTGGTGATGAAGCTATTGAAATTGTTCGCGAGATTCTGTTGAAAGGGCTTCATCGATCCGGAGTTATCCACCACCCAAAGGATATCCACCTTGTTTTGCTCAACCGTGGATGGATTTTGTTGGAACGTCTGCGCCGCTCCCAAAAGGGAATAGGACCTGTCCGTCTTATCGCAGGCCGCGAGTGCGAACAGCCCCAACACCCATAGTCCGCCTTGTATCTTTCTGTTTTGCATCCTCATGGCATCCTCCAAGCACGCATGCTTTATATTAACGGGAGAACCATGGAAGAACCGAATTTGGGCTAAGGTCTTGAGACGACCAAGGAATCTAGCGAAGAATCAAATTGAGACAGCGTTAAGTGGGGGAAAAGACTGAACTCAGGCCAAATAGTGATAAAACCGTAAAATTCTGTGCGCCTGAGACTTTGACATTCTGCCGGTCTTTTTCAGAGACAAAGAAATACGGCTCAAATTCCTACTGCGCAATTTGTCCAAAAATGGCGAATGATTTGTCGTGGCCAACCCTCGGGCGGACCGAGCCGCCTCAGGTCCGCTCGATGATCATCGCGATGCCCTGGCCGCCGCCGATGCAGGCCGATCCCAAGGCGTACTTGCCTCCCCGACGGTGCAGTTCATAAACCAAATGATTCATGATACGAGTTCCCGAAGCGCCCAAGGGGTGGCCAACCGCAATGGCGCCGCCGTTCACATTAGTTTTCTGCATGTCCACTTTGAGCTCCTTGGCCACGGCTAAGAACTGCGCCGCGAAGGCTTCGTTAACCTCGACCAAATCCATTTGTTGCAGATTGAGACCCGCCTTAGCCAAAGCCTTCCGCGACGCTTCGACGGGTCCAATTCCCATGACTTTAGGATCGCAACCCACTGAGGCGTAGGACAAAATCCGGGCGAGAGGCTTGAGACCCTTTCGCTGGGCAAAACTCTCTGAACAAAGGATGGAGCAAGCCGCGCCATCGACAATGCCGGACGCGGTGGCGGCCGTCACCAGTCCATCTTTCTTAAACAATGACTTCATGGTTGAGATTTTTCCGAGGGTCGCCTCCGGCTTTGGATGTTCGTCCCTGGCAATTTCGACCACGCCCTTCTTCGATTCAATCTTCACCGTCGTGATTTCTTGCGCGAATATTCCCTTTGCAGCCGCCGCCGCGTAGCGCGCTTGGGAAAGAATCGAAAATTCATCACACTGTGCCCTGGTGATATCGTACTTCTCGCCGAGGTTTTCAGCAGTGATGGCCATCGGCACGGCCGCATAAGCGTCCGTCAATGAAGAATTCAGATAGTCTTCCATTTCGGCATTTCCCATGCGAAGTCCGCTAAAGCGCACGTTACGCAAAACGTAGGGAATTTGCGACATTTGCTCGACACCGCCGGCCAGCACGCACTGAGCTTCCCCATCGCGAATCATTTGTACCGCATTGACCCAAGCCTGAAACCCGCTACCGCACAGCCGATTCACCACAAACGCGGGAGTGTTCACCGGCAGCTTCATTTTCAGCGCCACATGGCGGGCCAAGTATGCCGCATCAGCTGACGACTGAGCCACGTTGCCAACCACGACATGGTCAATGCTCTCGGCCGCCACCCCCACCTGCGCCAAGGTTCCCAATCCCGCGGCCACCGTCAAATCGGTCGCCGACACATCCTTGAGCCCGCCACCAAAGGAACCAAATGGGGTTCTCCGACCTGCAACCATAACGATCTTTTCCATAGGCAAACTCCTATTCTCAGGTTATGGATCAATCTCAGCCAAGAGCCCATTTAATCACAAAACGCGGCGGAGGTGCAATGAAAGTGCTGGTCGTTGGTTCTGGGGGGCGCGAACACGCTCTCGTTCACCGCCTGGGTCAATCACCGTCCGTCACACAAGTCCATGCGCTGCCGGGAAATGACGGGATGAAATCCCACGCCCTTTGTCTAGCATGGGATTGGCGCGACACTGATCGCCTTATCGAGTACTGCCTGCGCACCGAAATTGAACTGGTCGTGATCGGCCCTGAGGACCCCTTGGTGAGCGGACTTGCCGACCAGTTGCGGGACCGTGGGCTTCTGGTCGTCGGTCCTGGGGCGGATGCGGCCCAACTCGAAGGATCGAAAATTTTTGCCAAACAGTTTATGAACGAAGCAGGAATCCCCACGGCGAAATTTCACATCGTCGATTCGCTAGAAAGCTGCATGAGCGCGGCCCAACATTTCACTTCCCCTTATGTGCTCAAGGCCGATGGTCTTTGCGCCGGCAAGGGAGTGGTCATTTGTCCCACGGAAGATGAGCTTCGCGCGGCCGCCACCGATTTCTTCGACAAGAGAATCTTCGGCGATGCCGGCGGGAAAGCCCTGCTTGAGCAGTTCACCCCCGGCTGGGAGTTGAGTTATTTGGTGCTCACCAACGGTGAAGAATTTCAACCTCTGCCGATCGCGCAGGACCACAAGCGACTGCAAAACGGCGATCGCGGCCCCAACACCGGCGGTATGGGTGCCGTCGCGCCTCTGAAACTGGACACCGCTTTGCAAGAGCGCCTTGACCAGGAAATTGTCCGTCCCACCTTGGTCACATTGCAACGCCGTGCCTTGCCTTACCGTGGATTTATTTTCTTCGGACTGATGATGACTCCACAGGGGCCAAGCCTTCTTGAATTCAATTGCCGCCTGGGCGATCCGGAAACGCAAGTGGTCCTGCCGTTGATCGAGGGGGACTTTGGAATGATTTTGAAGGAACTCAGCACCGGTCGCCTGCGCCCTCTGCAAATACGATCAATGCACTCCGCGTGCGTGGTGATGGCGGCGCCGGGATATCCCGCCGCACCGGAAAAAGACCTGGTGATCGAAGGCGAACTGACCTCCGCCACAGACAGCAGCTATTTTCTGGCGGCGGGAGTTCGTCGCGTCGATGGGCACTGGGTGACCGCGGGTGGCCGCGTGCTGGGCGCGGTGGGTTTGGGTTCCAGCCGCGAAGAAGCTTTAAGCAAAGCCTACGCACAAGCCAAGCAAGTGAGGTGGCGCGGATTGCAGATGCGTGAAGATATCGGCGGCGGCACACGATAGAGCTCCCTTGAACTGTTCTGCGACGATAACTCCCGCCCTGGTTGGACTGCCAAACTCTCAAAATCAGAATAGAATTAAGAATCAGAATCAGAATCAGAATAAAATTTCAACGGAACTCCCCCACTGCTCTTGGCCGAGATTTTGCGAACATACCCAGCTGAAACTCTTTTTAACCCGTAATGGCGGTACGACGGCCCTTTTATTGGCGCAGCGACACAATTTGCGCCCAGGTGCATACGATGAAGTTCACGTTGTTGTCTGTTTTGCTGCTATCCGTCTCTGCTTTTGCGAAAGAGGGCGTCTCCCATTGCGGGTCTATTAATCCCCGCCCGCTGGTTGCCCGGCTGATTTCACGGCACGTCAAGCACTTGGCAGGCGATCCGAAAGAGGCCCAGAATTCTCATTTATCCGAATTTTCGCCCTTGGCGATAAAGTTAGCTGACCAAGCGAGGGACATGCTCGCACCGCAGGCGGATTTGCGCGCTGCCATTGATAGGTATGTCCAAGAACTCCAAACAAGTAAGTACCTTTCCTATGAGATCCTCGAGTACCCACCCGACAAGATTATCGAGCTTCTGCTTGAGATTCAGGATTTGAATATTGAGGAAGAGATAAGGAACACGGTCAAGACCAGAAACCTGACGATAGGTAGAATGCTCGATCTTGGCATGCGCTGGTCGATCCTGATGACTGTCAACGAATTTGTCCGGAGCGGTAGGCAATTTAGGCTTACTGAACGGGAATCGTTCCGTCTCTGGCAGTTTTTGGCGGGACATCGAGATGCCTTGGTCGCCCTTTTTCCTTTGGCCTACTTTCACTTTCACCAGGATCTAATGTCTGTTGAATCCGTTGTCGGAACTTCGTCCCGTCCAATATTGCCGCTGCAGCTAACGCCAAAGACTCTCCACCATGTGGCAGAGAACGAATCTATGTCCCCTGTCGAGTCCCTTTTGCACGATATTCATCATTCAAGGATACGCCTGTCTCAAAGCCTGAAGTGGATATTCCCTGACCCGAGAGGTGCTTCTCCCTACTTCCTGAACTTCAAACCCAAAACGCCCGTCATTGAAAAGAAATTGGAAATCACCCCGCAATGGGTTCAGACCGCCCGGGCCTCGTTGGAGGCACAGGAAAAATTCCACAATTATATATTCACTCGCTACAGCAGTTTCCCCGAGAACGTCAAAGCCGCCATTGAGCTGATTTGGTTTCGGATATACTTCGCGGTACCGCAACGAGGAAATGATGTGGCGATGACCGCCTCCGGTCTGGAATCAATGGTGCATAATCTCTCGTATTATCCTTTCCATCTCAGGAAGGTTGCCGAGGAGGCCAGGACCGGTGGCTTTGGCACACGTTACGAAATTGTTTATGAGGCCTCATTAGAAAAGGCCATTAAGGACTTAAAGAAACTGGCCAAAGAGTACCGCCCTGACCCTTAGCTTAGTGGAACAGTTTTTCACGGTACCTTCGAAGGAGATGAGCTTGGACACCGGCCAATTGTGAATTTATTTCTTTCAAGGAAAAAAACCACCGTCCTGTGATATATACGCTGAATCAACCGAAGGTGAGAGGCGACATGTTACCCCCCGTTACATTGATTTTTTTGCATGGCGGGCCGGGCCTACCGGATTACTTGGAGACATCTTTCAAGGGCCAATTTGCTCCGGATTTGGAAGTTGATTTTTATACCCAGAAGCAGACCGCGGATATGAACGAATTCATCGACGAGGTTGATGAGCATGTGAAGAAGGCTCGCTCCCAAAAAGTTGTCCTAGTCGGTCACTCATGGGGTTCAATTCTTGCCATTGAGTATGCAAGAAAACACTCCGATCGCGTACACGGTTTGGTTTTGATCGACGGTGTGTTCGAAGGCGCTGAGATGGACGCTCAGTTCGAAAAGTTAATGCGCGAAAGGGGAATTACTGACCAAAGCCCCCTTGAACAAAAATTTCTTTCAAGTTCAGAAAGAGTCATCAGTCCCACTTACGCCACAGATCTCCTCAAGCAAACAAATACAGTTATTCTGGAAAAGATTTATCCGTATATCAGTAAGTATTCCGCCACTTCATTTTTTCAAGATAACAAAAAGCCAATTTTAAACATCTTCGGCGAAGAGGACATTCGAACACCGGCGTCCATTCTGAAAACGTTCGGTCGATTCAGCGCCACCGTACGGAATCATGAGATTCGTGGGGCTGGCCATTTTCCTTTTATTCGCGAAGTCGATCGAAGGGAAATTGCCAAAGAGATAGAGTCGTTTGCACGCCATTTGAACTGATTGCGGACACAGTTACAGCCGCCGAAATGATTCTGAGCAACGCACCACTTTTAGATGCGCCCCTACTATTTGTTGTAGGCGTTGAGGAATTCGTAGTAGTACCTAAGAAGACATCGCGGAGGGGGACATCGATGCGGGATCAAATACATCGAGCACTACGTTGCCTAAGAATCCAAACAAGAATTAAAGAAACTCACCCCAGCAACCACCAATGGTTGTCAGCCCGCCTTAGACGCAGCTATTCGTCGCAAGCAACGCTGAAGTTGGCTTTCCTGCTCTCGTCGCTGATCAGCGCCCTGATCACCACTCCAGCCTGGTCAGATGAGGTGAGCTCCCCCATTCCTTCGGCTGTCTTGGACGATCTCGGTTACGCTTCACCCTCACCGTCACAATCGCAAAGCCCGGGGATTTCCAATCCTCGACCCAAAAACCCCATGGTGCCAGTGCAAACCTCGTTCCCTGGAGTGTCTTGCGCTCTCGTTGACAACCGGCCGACCGCTTCACTGGTCGCAGCGGTCCAAAAGCTGGCCGCGGCGGTAAAACCGCGCAATGACTGCGCCGGCGATGCGGACTTGACACAAGCGAGCGAGCAGGTTCGAGCCCTCAACGACGCTGTCGGGCACTTGCACCAATTTTGGGATCACCCGGAATTGCTCAACCAGCCTGGCAATGCGGCGCAGTTTCAATCAAACCTTGAAATCGCCATCCGTGGAATCGATCAACTCGGGAGTTCTCTGGCCAACAACCGTCTTTTCAATTCCAAATGCGGAAAGGAAGTGATGACGACGGGGGACGCCTTTATCGCGTTCACTGACTTGATCAGTTCCTTCGCGCCTTTTGCGCTCGTTGGAGCGTCGATGAATCCGGCCATGGGAGTCGCGCTCCCCTACATTCTAGGTATCACGGGCACTGGCGCGGCGGCCAAAATTATCAGTCGGCTCATCGCCGAAGAGGGCTTCGACGCGACCAAACCCGAGATTCGCAACGCCATTTTACAGAACGTCTGCGAATATATGAAAATTCACGAAAAAGTTCGCTTTATTCGACTTGCTTTGCACGACAAGGCTGACATCGCGCTGGGGGAAATTCAATCGGCGGAGGAAACCAGGTTGTCGCAGCTCCTTGAGAATCAGCCGCCGGCGATTCTCGCCATGATCGACCAACTGAACCAGTTTCGCGAGGCTCTTCGCAAAGCTTTGATCAATCGGGACAACGACCTCGAACAACTCAGATTGTTCTCAGAGCAAATCTCCGGCGCTTCCGAAGCGCCTTATGTTTGTGAAATGGCCCGCACCCTGGCTGATCATGCCGCCGACGAAAAACACTTTCCTGGCTCCTCGCTGGCAAGTTACCGGAAGATCCTGGCACTGGGAACAGACGTCGATACGACCCGACGGGGTCTGCTGCGGACCGAAGAGAGTCTGCGCAATCAGCTTCATGCGGGTTCGCAGAATGGGCAGTCCACGCAGAATGCGCAATCCACGCAGAATGCGCAGTCCACCGAGAAGTGCGCGACCCTCGGCAAGTCTTATATTGACACCATCAACAGGATTGTGGCCGATACCCAGGTTTTGCCCCGCCAACTGGGGACAGCGCTGATCAACCAGCTGATCCAAAAGGAAAGCCAGTTTGCGACCTATCTGATCAAGGAAGCAAAGACCAAGCGAGAGATGAAAATCATCGGCAAAGTGGTCGAACTGCTCAAGCAACTCAAGCAGGACAACGGCGTGATCGACAAGGTGGAATTGGATTCCGAGATGAACACGCTGAAACTCACTTTGTTCGGCACTCCCGCGACGGGTTTGAAAAACACGCTGGCCTGGGTTTTCGGTCAGGAAGTGCAGAATTCACCTTCGCTCGAGTATCTGAAATTTATCAACAGCCAGCAACAGCGCGTGCTGGAACAATTCAAAAAAGAATACGGCCGCTTGGTGAATGACAATATCGCGACTCGGCCGGCGGTGGATATCTATATCCGTGACGAACAGGGCAATATCAAATATGGACGATTTGGAATTCCCCAGTCCAAGCAAGCGACGGAAATCATCAATGAGGAAAGACGCAATTACAGCTCCCGACAAAAGCTTGAAAACTTGACTTCCGCGCAATTTAAATCGGGCTCGGAGGAGTACATAAAGATGTGTCATCGCCTGGAAATCATCTGGCTTGATTACTATTCCGTGCTCGATCACATGGCGGCCCAGGACTTCTTTTGCCGGCAAATTGAAAACTTGTTCGACGCCGACACGGAGCCCGCGCTGGTCGAGCATTGCGAAAGCGCCAAACTTGACGCCCGTGGCGACTTCGGCTCCGCCGCCCACGCCAGCGAACAGTCTTTCAAGCCCAAAGACCCAGCCGACACGGTCGCCGCCGAGTTGGTCAGCCAACGAATGGAAGAACTCGCGTGCAAAAAACCAGTGGCCACCGAGTCCATGCAGGGTTTTTGAATATTTGACAGCCGCGCCGCTGTTTGCTTGAAAAGCCCATGCGATTTATTGCACTCGTTGGGCTAGTGACTCTTTTCGTTGGACTGGGCTATTTATCGCTCCTGCTTTGGGGCCTCAATCGTCACGACGACCGGTTTGCCAATGAATTTCTCTGCCAACCGCGGCCCTGGCTGGTGGCCCCCTGGAATATGCCGACCGACACGCAGGTGAAGAATTTATGGGTGGATGTCACTCGCGACGCTGAAGGGATTCTTCGCTGCGTGCCCCGTGGCGACGGGGGCCCCCTCCCCCTTAAGCCTGGCGCGCCCACCCTTCGCGAATTCGCCCGGAAGTTCTCCGCCCACGCTCGCGAAAAATTTTTGCTTGTCTCGGTGCTGGCCAACCTTGAAAACATCGACCAACAAGTGAGCCGCGAGCTTGCGGCGGAATGGGACGAGCGCGTTTTGATTCAATCCGAATTTGAACCCGTCTTGGCCCAGTTGAAGATCCTACGGCCCTTGTTTGCGTTTGGCACGAGTGCCGCCGACCGGGTTCGATGGCTCAGCTATTCGAGCGTCGGGCTTCTCCCGGCCGTGAGTTTTTCGCGCGATGTTTACGTGACCCCGCTTCGTCTGAACGGCCACCAGGCTGTCACCGCATCCCTGATCCGGGAAATTCACCGGCGTCAAAAGAAAATATTGCTGGGCCCGCTGGCCACTCCAGCTGAGATCGACGAGGCCCATCAACTGGACCCTGATGGGTATTTTGTTACAAACGACCAAGCCCTGAAGGCTTTGCAAGACTGAGACTTGTTTACTTGCCTGCCTGCATGCCTCGCAAAAAATCATTTCTTGCCGACTTGAATCGATTTCCCTTTTTTGCGGAGCTACTATAGCCTGATTAAATGACATCTTCGAACCCCGTGCAACACGTTGCCGCGAACGTCGACATTTTTAGCGCCATTCTCTCCGCCAGCTTGGTGGTGCAAATCACTCTTTTGTTTCTGGCTGGCCTTTCGGTGATTTGTTGGGCGGTGGCCTTTTCCAAATTCGGTCAAATCCGCGAAATGACCGCTCTCAATGACGATTTTCTGAAGAAATTTTGGAAAGCCACCTCACTCGAAGACCTGAACGACGAAATCGAAAAGTATGCGGACCGGAGCAGCGTGGCCCGCGTTTTTCGCACCGCCTTTGCGGAGCTGCAAAATCTCGCCGGTCAGAAAACGCCGTCCAGCGGCAAGTCCCTTCAACTCAGCGGCTCTGACAATCTTGAGAGATCCCTGCGCAAGGCGGTCGGGCAAGAGCTCTCCTCCATGGAGTCGCGTCTGACCATTCTGGCCACCACAGGCAGCACGGGACCTTTCATCGGCCTGTTCGGAACGGTTTGGGGGATCATGAACTCGTTCCATAAAATCGGCGCGTCGGGTTCGGCCAGCCTTGCGGTGGTGGCTCCAGGTATTTCCGAAGCGCTGTTTACGACGGCCGTGGGTCTTTTGGCGGCGATTCCCGCGGTGGTATTGTACAATCATTTCGTCGCGCAGATTCGACGGGAAGAGACTGAACTGAATAATTTCGCGACCGACTTTATGAACATCGCGAAAAGAAACTTTTTCCACGAGTAGCGTGGGCGGCGCTGCCCAAGTCGCCACGGGTAGGATCCACATGGGAATGAGTCCAGCTAGCTCAAGTAAACGAATGACCATGAGTGAAATCAACGTGACGCCGCTCGTGGACGTCATGTTGGTGCTTCTTATTATGTTCATGGTCACCGCTCCCCTGATGCAGCAGGGCATCGAAGTGGATTTGCCGAAGACGGCCTCGTCCAGTCTTTCGACTCCACCAGAAGATCCTTTGGTGCTGATCATCAACGCCGACCGAAATGTTGTCATTGGCAAGCAAAAAGTTCCGGCGGCTTCCCTGCGCGAGAAGTTGCGGGCCATTATGGAAACAAGAAAAAATCAGGAGTTGTACATCCAAGCCGATCGACACGTGGAATACGGGTTTGTCGCCGAAACAATGGCGGAGATTCGCGCCGCTGGCATCACCAACATCGGCCTGGTCACAGTCCCTAAAGAAGGTAAATAGCCGATGTCGGCTTCTTTCCCTATCCTTGTTGATCGAGAGTTCCGTCGTTACATCACGATTTCGGCCGCTCTTCACGTCGCGTTGGTCTTGGCATTGACCATCAAAGTGTATGTGTTCCCGGACGAAACCCTATCGACTCCGCCGGCAATGCGAGTGGACCTGATCGCCTTGCCCGAAAAGCTTCCAGAGGCACCGGCGTTCATGCCCAAGGCACCTGAAGCCCCGCCCAGCAAAGAAGTTGCAAAGCCCGAAGCCAAGGAAAAAACGGTCGTTCTCAACACTAAGAAGACCGAGAAAGTTGAATCCCATAAGAACGAAGCTCACAAGATCGATTCGCAAAAAAAAGAAAAGAACGCATTTGAAAAGCTCAAGCAGTTGGACGCCATTGATAAGCTAAGCAAGCAAGTGGAGTCAGAGCACGTGCGACAGGCCACTGCAACCTTCAAAGGGAACCAAATTTCAAAGGGGAGTGAACTGCGCGGTCTAACCCTTTTACAGCACGATTCTTATGTATCGGATGTGGGCCACCATATTCGCAGGTTTTGGTCGATCCCTCAATTGTTGGCCAACAAGAAACTTCGCACCACGGTTCGCGTGAAGTTCGATGAGTTCGGCAACATCACGGACAAGCAAATTCTGCAATCGAGCGGCAATTCATCGTTTGACGACGCCGTCATAAGCACCTTGGAAAAGGCCTCGCCTGTTCCAAAGCCCCCCGATAAATTTCAGCGCCTTGTCGCACTTGAAGGTATCCTTGTCGGATTTCCTGAGTGATAATTATAATTAGTGGCAATTATTATTATTGAGTGATGATCATTTCGAAAAGATAATCCTTAAACAGAAACAGAAACAGACAACAGATAATCCTTCATCAGTGATTATCGGCGATTATCGGCCTAGTGAATGATCGCGCGAGGGAGTATGCGATGACCACTCGAAGAAATACGGCAAAACGACGACCCCCAGCAAGCCACCCGAATGCTCAGATACTCTGGGTCCCTGCATTTCTCTCGCCCCCTGGATTTCTTCTGCCCCTTTCATTTCTTCTGCTCCCTTCATTTCTTCTGGCCCCGCTGATTCTCATTGCTTCGCTAATCCTGCGTCCTTCGCTGGCCTGGGCCGATCCCCCTGCCGACGGACAAATTTATATTCAGGTCGGTCAGGCCCAAACCCACAAAAGCCTTTTGGCGATCCCTCCCCCCAATTTCATTGGCAGCCCTGGCGCCAACCGCTCCTACCAGAGTGTGGGCGCCGATCTTTATCGGGTGATCCAAAATGATCTCTCGGTCTCCGGTTATTTTAAATATGTGCCCGCTTCAGCTTATCTCGAGGACCCTTCGAAAACCGACATCAAACCTTTTCCAACATCAGAGAAGGGTTTCAAATTTGACAATTGGAAGGTCCTAAAAGCCGATTTTTTGGTTCGTATGAGTTATGCCACCGCAGGTGACACCATTAGTTTAGAGACTTACACCTACCACGTCGCCAAGAATCAACTGATCTTCGGCAAGAAATACGAAGGTCCAAAGGCGGGGCTTCGACGGATCGCCCACAGCTTCTGCAATGATTTCTTGGAAGCTTTAACCGGAAAAACGGGCATGTACCTTTCAAAGGTGACTCTGTCCAGCGATCGTGCCGGCGGCGAGTCCCGCGAAATCTTCATCATGGATTGGGACGGCACAAACTTCGAAAAGATCACCAACCACAAATCCATTGCCCTTTCGCCAGTGTGGTCTCCCGACAACAAAAAGATCGCTTACACGGCTTTTGTTCAAAGGGCGAAAACCAAAACCCGCAACGCCGATCTCTTTATCTACGAGGTGGCCACAGCCAAGAGATGGCTCGTCTCTTATCGTCAGGGAATCAACTCCGGAGCGTCTTTCGGGTTGGACGGAAAGCATATCTTTTTAACTCTCAGTCAGGAGGGGACTCCCGACATCTACAAGATGACCTTGGACGGCGAACTTGTTTCAAAAGTCACCAACGGTCCGCACGGAGCCATGAACGTCGAACCGTCCGTCAGCCCCGACGGCAAGAAAATCGCTTTTTCAACCGATCGCAGCGGTCAAACCATGATCTTTGTCATGGATATTGACGGGTCCAATCCCAGGCGGATCACGGTCGCTGGAAAATTCAACGCCAGCCCCTCCTGGTCTCCCGATGGAACGCGTATCGCTTTTGCAGGCTGGATTGATGACCATTTCGATATTTATTCGATGAAGACGGATGGCTCAGATCTGATTCCCATCACCGCGGCCAAAAAGAGCAACGGCAAGCGGGCGAACAACGAAGACCCCGTTTTTTCACCGGATGGACGTTTCCTCATGTACTCCAGCAATCGCACTGGCAAGTCGCAAATCTACATCTCCAATTTGGACGGCACCGAAGAGCGTCGGGTGACCGACGACAATTTCAATTATTTTAAACCGAAATGGTCGACGAATCTGTAGGTCTGAGGTTCCAGATACTTTTTGCGGGGCACGTTGCGTTAGGGCGTGATAGGAAGATTTACTAATCGACGATTCTTTAGAGTGTGCTGTGACCTTCGCTCGACGAGCCTCGCTCACTGCGGCGTCCAAATCCACTGAATTTCTCGTTCAAGTTATTGAAATATCATATAAATTTAAACTCTCACAAGATGCGAAACTGGCCCCTTCGATCCTGCTTGACCCTCGAAAAAGGTCCAGTTAACCATTAAAGAACCTATGACGAATATGAAAAGAGAAAACCTGATCAAAGCAGCGTGCATCTATATTTTTGCCTTTCTTCTTTTGGCCTTTAATTTTCACGGCCAGGCAAAAGACAAAACAAAATCCAAGTCAGAGAAAGGAAATGAGATGTTCGCCTTGATTGAAACAAGCAAAGGAAAATTCAAGATCAAACTCTTTCCGGAAAAAGCACCAAAGACCGTAGACAACTTTGTCGGCCTGGCCGAGGGAACGAAAGAATGGACCGACCCAAAAACCGGGAACAAGGTGAAAAAGAAGTTTTACGACGGACTCACCTTTCATCGAATTGTTCCGGGCTTTGTCATTCAAGGAGGCGATCCCCTGGGTAACGGTACGGGTGGACCTGGTTACAAGTTCGACGACGAGATCGCGAAAGATTTGAATTTTGAAAAGCCCGGAATGGTCGCCATGGCGAACGCCGGCAAGAACACCAACGGCAGCCAATTCTTCGTGACTGTATCGAACGCGCCACCGGTGAAGAACCTCACTGGCGGCTACACCATTTTCGGCGAAATTGTGGATGGAATGAACGTCGTCAATGACATCTCAAAAGTGCAGACGGTCAGGGAAAAGCCCGCTGAAGATGTCGTCATCAAATCAATCAAAGTTGAGCGGGCAAACTGACCTTCAGAGCACCCATTTGATTTTCTTATCCCCCGGCAAACGAGAATTGGTACCAATTCATTGATCAGGCAGCGTGGGCGGCGGAGCCGCCACGGGTACCCTGGGGAGCGCCAATTTTGGTCTCTCGTCATCAATTTGACGGTGCATTCGTCACTTTACCCAGCCCGAGCCGATTGAAAAAATGCCAAAACTAATAGCGGGCCATGGCGCAAAGCATGCCTCAAAGGCTATAAGGGCCCATCAGGCACCTCAATTGCTTCTTAATATACGGATTTTAACAACTGTTGCCAGGACGTAACATGTTTAAGAACGTGCTTCGAATCTTTATCGCTGCTCTTCTCGCTTCGCCACCGCCGGCTCAGGCCAACGTCGCCAGCTTATTGGAAAAAATGGGAGAAGACATGTTACCGAAAATGTTCCGGGAGGGAATCGACACCGGTAAGCTGGTGAAATCCTGGAGCGTCACCGACAACCCTTTTGCAATTGTGACCGGTTCCTGGGGGGGCACTCTCTCCAGGAAGAAACTCCTCGAAAAAGGGTATCAAAAAGTCGAACTGGTTCAAATAAGCAACGGGGACTTTGTTCTTCGCCTTATCGACAGCGCCGGCGTGGCCAAAGGGGAGTACCTGATCAATCGACCTCCCCCAGATGCAGTCGCGCACATGCTCAAAGATGCCGAAGAGTTATTCGCCTACCGACCTTCTCGTGCCGGGCAAGCCGCCGCGTGGACAGGTCACATCATGAAGAAAAACCTGATATCCCTTCTCCCCCAGTCCATGGCTTTTTTTGTCGCTATCGGCGCCAAGACCTTTTTGGACCTTTGGAATTACTATGAGACCAATCCAGTGGCCGTCAGTGATTTTTTTGTCGGGCAAAAAGATCCGGTTGCCATCATGAGCTTTTACGCCTTCCTGAACGGTCAAGGAATCGCTTCAGAACCTTTCGCTAAAACCATGCAAGAGGGCCGCCTGCGACACGTTTTCAAATACTGGGGCGGTCCTTTGTCGATGGTGGCTGGGAGTATCACTTCCCATGTGGCTTCGGCGTGGGGAGGCCTTCCTGGCGTGAGGGAATGCATGAAATCCTTTGTGCCCGGCGTTTATGATCCGCAACCTCGCGGCTCTTGTTTTCAGGCGTTCAAAAGTACGTTGACGGTTCCCTTCAGCACAGACTGGGGATCGGCCGGCGGGTCCCTCTTGATGGGCGCGACTTCCCTGGTGGTTCAAGCCGCCGCGCTGGGCGCTATTCAAGCGCCGCTGTTCAAGGCAGGCAGTTTGGTGGCGGCGCGAGCTTTGCGATGGAACATCATCGGCAACTTTGCCAGGACGGTAGGAGCCACGGCCAAAGGTTTTATCCCCTCCGCCGGTTTTGGGGGCCTGGTGGGCGTCTCCATTAAAATCGCCTTGGTGACGACCTACAACCTAACAGCCTTTACCATTGTTGGCGGTTTTGTGGACGAACCCTTCAGTAGTTGGGTGAACAACTTTTTTTCGTCCTTCAGTTTTCAAAAATCAACGGGTTGCCTGGGGACCCATTTTGCTAAACTTGCGGTCAAAGGCCCGCTCTCCGAACTGCAGAACCGAGCGTTTAACCAAGATTTGACGTGGCGGCTCGGATGCAGTGCCAGCTTTGCTGTCCAGTACGCCAGGTTTATTGAAAAAATGGAGGATTGGCGCGAGGAGAACCTTGGATCCATCACAGCAGCCCACCAGAAATGGTTGGAGCACGTCAATGCGGTCTCCCACCAATACCTGAAGGCCCATATGTTTTACCTGGGCATAACCGACATGATTTACACTAAGAAGTACGACAATAACGAGCGGGGCCTGCAAACCCCTTTGGAATCGGCGATGCCACTTTACGGGGTTGCGATCCCGGAGAAAACCAATCCATGGTCTGAGTTGATCAGCCAAGACTTCAAATCGACTGAGGCTGACCAGCAGACACAAATTCACACCGTCGGCCAGTCCATGATGCGGAACAAATTGCAGATGATGAATATGTGGGCTGACTATAGGAATTCGTTGAGCGCGGACGAGAAAAAAATCCTTAACGAAATAGCCACTGACTTCGCCAGCGCGGATCCTCAACAAAACGCCAAAGGCATTGCTTTGATCCGGAAGCTGGCGGTGGACAACCAGTCTCATGTCGACCACAAAGATTACCGGATCGAACACGATTATTTTAAGCAATATCTCCTCAAGTGTTTGACTTCCTTGGGCCTGACTCCGGACGGAGAAACTCCAAAACTGAAAATGGGTGAGGGCTACCTCAACGCCTGGGCTCATGCCAACGGCATCGACGAGCAAAGCGTGAAAGAAGGTAAGTTTCCGGGCTTTCCAAAAAATTTTGAACTCCCCGGACATTATGATCTCAAGACTCGTCTCGGGTCGGAGTACCTTGCGGCCTCGATGATTTGGGGACCCGAGGTGGAAAAGAATGAGCCGCTTTTTTACTTCGACACCATCACTTCGGGAATCGGACTGGCGAACGATTCTCAACTCGTGAACAGTATTTACTGCCGCGGCGAAAACGGGTGTAAAGGATTTCCCACCGGCTTTCGCCCACCCCGTTTGATCCCACCCCTGAGCCATGTCTACATTTTAGATCAGCATGATTCGGCTTCCTATCGGTCCATTTATGACAAGAAGATTTGGATCGATACCGATCGGACGCCCGGATGCATGCCCGCCCAGCCAAAATGCTATAAAACTGCCTTGGAATGGATCCGCGACGGCAACCTGCGTGATCCCTCGGTGGCCCCGCCGGGCAGTAGTGAGAATTTTCAGTCGTGGTGGGATGACAAAGTGAAACCGGCTTATATATCGACCTGGGATAACTTCGAAGTGACCTACGAAGAAATCATTGGCGAGTTCGCCAAAGTTTTCTACGGTGAGGACCGGTACGTTAAAATTCCCTACAGTAAGAGCAATATGAGCGTTCGCAACCTCACCAGGTTTTTTTACCTCGAGGACTATATCCCCAGCGAAATACGTTATTTTTACAACGGTCATCACTGGTCAAACTTTTCACACGTGAGTAACGGCACCCTTGAATCGCTAAAACAAGAGCGGTCCATCGCTTTGCTGATCCTGAGCCAAATTTATGAAGATTACCAGGTCACGCAGACGAAGCAGCCGGAATTCAAAGTGTTGGCGCAAGACAGCTTGAACCCCCCAAATGATATTGACTTCAATATTCTCACGACGGCCGCCGCCCAAGGGAACCAGTGGAGTCCTTTGTTCACTGAATACATCAAGGCCTGGGATGAAGCCATGGCCCGATTCGAGCTGATTCACCAGCCGATCCCCAGCGCGCTCACGCGGGAAGACAGGCAAAAGTTTTTTTCCCGCCTTTCCACCAAGGAAATGACTGACACTTTTAATCACCTGGATGACATGGTCAAATCGCTGGGAGCCAAGTTCAAGGCCGCCATTGATTCGGGCCAGCTCGACGCGGAAAGAACCAAGCTGGTGGAAATTTCCTTGAAGTCCCTGCAGAACACACAAGGACAGTTTGTCGCCTACGGTCGCCTTATTAACAGCATCAGCTATGTCGAGACCCACAGCACTGAGGGTGCCTTCGAGCCGTCCAAATGTATCCAATGGCGAGCGAGTAAGGGATTCGAGAGCGCCTTGAAGCCGAAGGTCCCGCCCCCGCCAGGTTGTAAGGATTAGATACGCTTACAAAAATGAAATTCTCTTCTCACGCCCGTGGCGGCTTCGCCGCCCACGCATGTTCAAAGTTTGAATTTTTTGAATTTAATGATCCTTGGTTCGATGAACCCAATGCGCTTATCAGTAGTAATGATATTGCAATTGTTTCTGAGTACGATCGAAATTTTCGATCCATTTGCCATCTCTCGCGCAAGAAGCTTGAGCCCGGATCGGAAGATGGAAATCGAGGTGCATGGCCATAAAGCATTGATCGACGCCGAGATACCAGAAAACCCCGTGGCCCACGAACGCCCCCTTGACAAGGGCGAAAGGATCGAGGCAATTTTGTTGCCTACCGGACCACACCCATTAGAAGCCATCCAGCACGGGGAAATAGGCATTTACCGTGTCAGTCTCGGCCGAAGGGGCGACAGAGGTGGGTTAAATTCTGGGTGAGCGAATGGCTCTGTAATGAAAAGGGCTATCCGGTGGAGCTAACTGAACGTGAGAGTTGGTCGGCTTTTTGTGGTATAGGATTCTCGCGCTAGGCAATTTTTTGTATTTGTAGATTTGTAGACCTGTAAAACAATTTTACAGTTTTTGAGGGGGGTTCAAGAAAATTTTTTCATGAAATCTAAAATAATCACTCACCAAGCGGCACAGTCTTTGATAAATGAATTTACCAGTGTATTATGCCTCAAATTTTAGCGAGGAATAAACAAAATTAACTCAAACCTATAGACAGGGGAGAACACACTATGACGAAGGCACTTTTAAGATCACTTGTATTGCTCGGCGTGGCTCTGGGGTTCACCCAGTCAGCATTCGCAAGCGGACCTGGAAGAGCTGCTGAACCACCGAAGCCTGGCCATGAGGCCAAGCCCCATGAAACTGAATCGGAAGAGCAAAGGGCAGCAAGACTTGCTCATGAAGCTGCTACTGAGACTAAAGCAAAACTTGCAACCGCTGCAGATGAAGCCGCATCAATTTTAGCAAGGTACAAAATTACACACCCTGACAGAATTAAAGACGTCGTTGGTATGGGAGAAAGAAAAATTCCGGTGACCCAACGGGAGATGACGCTGGCCAACGGAGAGAAACATACAACAGATAGTAAGGTGTATAATGCTTTGAAAATGATAAAAGCACTCGACACAGCCGCAACTGACGATCCTACCAAAGTTGAAGGCGTTAAGACGGTGTT
Source organism: Bdellovibrio sp. (assembly GCA_003176075.1). GTDB lineage: Bacteria > Bdellovibrionota > Bdellovibrionia > Bdellovibrionales > Bdellovibrionaceae > PSRN01. Next base: position 1,028 of record PSRN01000260.1, on the reverse strand, counting down.
TGAGTCAATGATCACGGTTGCCAACAGGCCTCCGGAAAGCCATAAAGAAGAGGGCGAAGCCTTTTGGTCCCTTCTTGCTGCACAAGGCTTCGTGACTGCTCAGCTTTGTGGAAAGGTCTTTAAGTCTGATGGAGAACATGTAGCTAAGACTGTCTCTACTACCTCGCTTAACGATGACCTTGCAATTCTGAGGGCAGTGACAGCGGCTAAGGGAAATGCAGGGGCCAGGATGCTTGCGGTAATGAAAGAAAAATATCCCAATGAGTACGCAAAAAAGCTGGAAGATATCAGAAATTGCGAAGAGTAGTAAGCAGAGTATTTAGCTAAGCAAACACTGGCATAAACAAAGCGGGATTTAGAAAATCCCGCTTTTTATTTGCAGCGGCATATTTCAGGCCATGCCGATCCACTCACAAACCTTGTGTGCAAATTGCCGGCGGTACAGTCGCAATATCATTCAGTTTCAGGTTCGCGCCCTGAAACAGCGTGTTTGCGAATTGTCCTCCGCCATAGTTCGCCATCATTTGCAAGCGAGCGGCAGCCTGTACGGCGTCTGGGCCGATTGAATTGGTCAAATCAAAGTAGATCGTTGAAAAGGTCACATGGTTGGGTTTTAAGCCGACAATCCCCTTCACGGCGGCGATAAGGTCATTATCAGCTACCGCCGGATCGGGAATACCGTCAGACATAAAGACTATGGCATAACTGGTATCCGCGTCTTTTAATCCACTGTCTGATTGAATGTCCGCAGTAAGGGCATTCAAGGCCAGAAAGTAAGGCGTATCGCCTTGAGGAAAAACCCAGGTGTAGGCGTGGATGGCATTGGTCATGGCGGCTGCATCGCCAAAGGCTGTACCGGGGCCCATGCCCACGAGACTCTGAACCTCGTCATTGCCGAAGTAAGATAAACCCCAAAAGAAATTCGTCTTCGCCTGGTAGTTGTTAAAAAAGTTGTTGAGAAGTTGCAGGCGGAAGGCTTGTTTGGGGTCCGTTTCAATGGTTGATCCCGAGTTATCGATCATCACCAT
>PSRN01000166.1 GCA_003176075.1 Bdellovibrio sp. | reverse complement strand
TGGATTTGGTCGCCATGTATCCGGAAGATATGGTCGCGAGTTCGGACCCCAGTGTGGCACAGGCCGTTGCGCTATTATGGCGTGAGAGACATGGCCAAGGCCTCGCCGATCCATCGGAAAGCAGGGTCACGGATTTGAAACGGGCGGCATAAAGACTCAGTCGAAAGACCAATCATCAAAGGGAGATCCCATGAAGAATTGCCTCACCCAAGAAATACAAAAGCTCGAACTTGCTGTTGCCGGGACGGACTGGGAAAATCCACTGATCTACGGAAATTATCTGGCCCAGACCTATTATTATGTCTGTCATTCGACCCGGCTCCTTGGACTGGCCGCAAGCCACTTTCAAATCGATCGGGACACTCTCCACCGTCGCTTCGCTTTACATATGGGGGAAGAAAAAAGTCACGAGCGTTTGGCATTGACCGACCTCCGCAACCTCGGCCAGCAGCTGTCCCACCATCCAGAGCAATCGGCCACACGTGCCTTCTATGAAAGCCAGTATTACAAGGTTCAATATCAGGACGCGACAGCCCTTTTCGGCTATATCCTGCTGCTGGAGGCCGCGGCCGTTCAATTGGGTCCGAAAATCCATCGGCGGATCGCGAAAGCCCACGGGGAAAAGTGCGGCAATTTCTTGCGAGTTCATGCCGAGGAGGACGTCGCTCATGTCGATAAAGCCCTTGAGCAGATCGGTGGTCTCCCGGAGCGGCAGCTGCAATTCATCACCATAAACATGATTCAGACGGCGGATGTCTTCGTCGCCATGGTTCAGTCTTTGGCAAGGCCAGCGCGCTTGCACCTTGCCAGCTGAGATCTAAGCCAAGAGATCACTCTCGTCGGAGGACCGTTTTCGGCGGAGATAGCGGCGCAGACACCGCGGAACTTCTTGCGCAAACTCTCGGCCAGCTCTCACAGTTGTCGAAAATTTTTCCGGCGGCGTCAGAACAAAATATTTTGTACAATCCTTATAAAGCGGCTGAATTTTTCGAGATAGCAAGTGTCCGCGCCGCTTTTCAGGGACTCAGGCGAGTGGCCCCCATCCTCTGTGCAATTACTTCTTCGAAAGAAATCGATTCGGCAGGTCCTAACGAATGTAACTCAGAACTTTACACAGACGGACGAACTGTCGCACTTTCTCATGGAACTGATTCGGCCGCTTCTTATCAAAGGTGACAGCATTGAGCGAATTCGAAGTCTGCTCGAAGGGACCTGGCCCTCGCATCCTGATTTTTCGCTTGCGATCCCGCTCTTGGCCGCCATTGAGACGCTGCCAAGTGAAGTTCTTAAGAAGGATCGCTTCATGATGATCGAGGAGATCACTCGGTCCACGAAGATTGATCAGAAACTCGTCCCCTAAGGTCCGCCGCACCGGAAGCAGGTTTCAATGTCGGTATCGAAATCCCAGCGCAGTCTGGCAAACGTCGGCATAGGAACTACAAGCTACTTGTTTCGGAGCATGTCCCAAAATTCGCGCGGTGAAACTATGGCAGTCGAGGAAATCGACCCTAATATCAGAAGATCTTCATCTTCAGAAATAATGACATCCGCACCTGTGAAGGCCGCCAAAAAAAGAATTGGCAAGTCATCCTTATCCCGGCAATTGAGTCCCGGAACGCCGGGGTCCCTCCCCACGGTGGAGTGGCTTTTGAGAAAGACCGTAATTTCGTTCGCTCGAACGAGTGGAAGTTTTATTTTTTGCCTCAATTTGTCGTTCACTTCGGCTAAAATAAATTCGCTTAAAATGAGCTCATGGTGGGCTATAACACTCTCGAGCACAAGATGACACAGACCCTGAGTCGCAAAGGCTGCGATGATGACATTTGTGTCAAGAATAACCTTCACGATATGACCTTGAAAACATCTTCGTCTGTCAGCAATCCTTGTGCTTCAGCAAATGGTAATGCTTTTTTCCGCAATTGCCGAAATCTTTTCACCGCAAGAAAATGATCCAATGATTCGCGAATCAAGTCACTAATTGGAACCTTTTCTTCCTTGGCAATATTTTCTAAATCTCGACGAATTTCTTTAGGGAGACGGATTGTAAGCGCCTTATCTTTTAACGCCTTTTTCATATTCTCACCTCCTACTGTGTATTACAATGTCATACATTTTTGAAAATATCAATATTTATGTGTAAGTCATTAAAATTAAGAGGCTAAATTCGTTCCTTTCGTCGGCATTGGGGATGGACATTGCTGCAAGTCTCGTACTCCCCAGCGATCCGTTTCCCTCCTTCGATAAGTTCATTCGATCCTCATGTTGGTACGAATTCGCCTGAGATTAATCGGAAGCTCTCGGCCGATTCGTCTTAAAAACAGGAAACGGAAACAGCTATAAAGTTTACAGTGAGTTCAGCCGCTGTACCGATCTCAGGGGTATGAATCTTCAGCCGATTGATTTTGCTTTTGCGATTCGCTACACTCGACGGATAACGGAGGCCGAACATGACGAGTTTGATGGTGAGTTTGACAAAGGTCGCGAAAAGAACGTCATGGTTTCTTTTTTTAGCCGCGGTTCTCACGAGTTTCTGGGGCCGGGCCGAACAGGTTCAAGTCCTTCGTGATCCAGAAATTCCAGGACCAGACCTGCGTTTGACATCCGCCTCCTATAGTCCCTCGGGCGATCGAATTTTGACCTCATCGGAATACGGCTTGGTGCGCATTTGGGACGCCAAAATCCATGCGTCGATATCTACCTGCAAGCCCGGCATGTGGCTACCACCAGAACTTCAGCGCAAGGGAAGACTAAAGCAAAATCTGCCTTGGATCCGCGACGCCGAATTTAGTCCAGATGGCAGCCAAGTGGTCATGGTGGGTCCCTACGGGCATGGTTGGATCTGGAAGCAAGTTGAAAAGGATTGCGGGATAGAAAACCTGACTCCGCTGCAAGGCAAATTACCTCACACCGAAGACGCCCGAACCGGACAATTCAGCCATGACGGGCAAAGGATCGCCACAACTTCCGACGATTCCGCCGTAAAAGTCTGGGACGTCACTGGTAAACTTCTTGCCTCTTTCAATTATGAGCTAGGAGATTTATACACAACAAGCGCGGTATTCAGTCCCGATGATCAAACGATCATTGCCTCACGCACCGACGGACTCATTTTGAAAATCGACGCGCAAACATTTGAGTCCACCGAGTTGAAAAAGGCCTCTGAAAACCCGACAGCGATCTTGGAAATCGCGATGGGACCGCGCCAGGATTCTTTTGTGACGGCCGCAAGTGACGGGGAGGTCGCAATCTGGGACTTCGCCGGGAACAAGCTGACGACCGTTCGATCAAGATCCGATCTCGGGGCAAATTCAGTGGCTGTGAGTCCTGATCGTCGCTGGGTCGCAGTGGGAACCGCCGCGGTGGAGGAAGCGTCCCTGCATTCCAAAGCACAATTGTATCGAGTGCAGGATGGAAAACTCCTTGCCGAAATTCAGATCAGCAAATCATCCGTTTCAAAAGTCAATTTCAGTCCCGACGGCAAACAAGTCCTCGTGGCTTCTTACGATGGGACGGCCACCATTTGGAATATCGAAGAATTGAAAGCCCGATAAAAGGATGTGACAGGCGGCGAGAGCATTAAAGATGTTTGGGTATGATTGTGCTGGCAAATTCCAGGCAGGCGCCGGCATTAATGTAATTTTTTTAATTGCTTAAGCTTTACCATTTTACGCCTAATATTTTGAACGCGTTTTCCGAAGTGCATCCCAACAGGTAGCGAAAGCGAAAGGAGCAGACATGCAAGATCAAGATTCAGAGAAGCGTACGGAAGTGACAAGCCAAGTGAAGAACCAAATGAAGGTTGATCTCGAACCCAAAGTTGAGGTTGTGGGCGAAATCGTCGAAATGACAGGTGGCGATCAGCTTGAATGCGCCAATGACGGTTGGTATTGAGAAACTTCTGGTTTCGATTCATACGAGCAACTTGCAGGATCTCGGCGCCCGAGGGCCTGCAGGTTACATATAAACCATGGTGGCGCAATTTTCGTGTTCAGATCGTAAGTTCTTGAGATGCGGATTGCACAATGTGGTCGCGAGGATCATTTGAGACCAATTTCATTTAAAAACAGCCTCTAAATAAAATCGATCTGCGGGCCGTCATTGGAAACCACCTCGAATCTGGAGACTGAAATCGCGGCCACGCGACGGTCATCGTCGGGCCCCGCGAGCGGCGAGAGATTCTTCATGGTGGCGCGAAAGACTTTTTGCTTTTTGGAATAGACGAAACGTTCTTTGACGAGGTGGGGTTCCATCGCAAAAGGCACATTCAACGCGGGTGTGGAGAAAACATCGGCCACGCGAAGCAAAATGGTCTCCACTGAGCTCATTGGCCTTTCGTAAAGTTCCTGCCAGGTGTTCACGGCGACATCGAGAAGGCTGTAGCTTGACAGACGGCAAAATTGCAAATTGCGATAGATCTGGCGCCCGGTCGAATCATAAATTTCCACCACATCGCCATCGTCGATTTGTTGCAAGATTCGTTGATCGAGAAATCTCAGGCCCAATTGGCGGACGGCACGTCGCAGGCGATTGGATTCCAGGCGGGCAGAATCGCCGGCAGCACTCTCGCCCTCGGCAACCAAAATTTCCAAGTACCGTTCGAAATTCTGAATCAAGGCCGACCGGGCGACACTATCGAGCGCCAAGAATCTGACCATGGAATGGTCGGCCGGTGAGGGGGCATTGAAACCATGAGCGGAAAAATGCTGGTTCAACCTGTCCAGAACCCGCAAGATTTCACCCTGCGGACCTTTCACTACCTGGTCTCGAGCGTGAGCAACCTTCATGGAAATTTCCTTTCTTCAAGATTCTGTCAGGACTGCCTTAGGAGCGAAGATTAACCAAGTCGGTGCCTCCGGCGCCTCCGCAGTCGGCACCTCCGCAGAGAAACAGTCTGTTTGCCGCTGGGTCTTCCCCGTTTGACCTATATATTCAGCAATCTTTAAGCCAGAAAATTCGTCTGAAAGGGGGCTCAAATGCTTGAAATCGTCTTTGGGAGCGGCAGTCCGTCAATGAATGAGTCACCTGTGAAGTAAATCGTACATTGTAAAAAATTGATGAATTTTTGGTGGCTAAATTAGTTTATAAGCTGAATCTAATGATTCATGATCGGTGTCTATGTTAACCAAGGCTTTCGATTGGTTCAAAAGGATAAGATCTTGTCGAAGATTGCGTGACGCCGATTTCCTAACCTACGAGAAGTTGGCTCATGGAATCAGGGGATGCGGAATCGTCCTTCTCGACATCGCTGGCCGAGTGGCGATTTGGAGCGATGGAGCGTCTTTGCTCCAAGGATACAGTTCCAAAGAAACTGTGGGTATCACCTATGCTTTCTTCTTTTCAAACGCTGACATTGTTGCCGGCAAGCCGGAAAAACTGCTGAAAATGGCCGTCGAGTGCGGAAACGCCGAGGACGAAGGATGGCGTTACCGCAAGGATGGCTCCCGTTTTTGGGCTAAGGTCATGGTCAGCGTTTTGCGTGACAAGGCCGGGCGGCCCCGTGGCTTTGCGGCGGTGACTTACGATATTTCACGGCAAAAATACGTTGAAGACATGCTCAAAACTGCCAAGGAGTCGGCCGAGGCCGCCAACCGGGCCAAGACCGCCTTCCTGGCCAATATGAGCCATGAGATCAGAACTCCGCTGGGTGCGGTTTTGGGTTTTGCCGAGCTACTTTCCGATCCAAAGCTGACGCAAATGGAGCGTGAGGAGTACATCACCACCATTCAAAGGAGCGGTTCGCAGCTTCTAAGTCTGATCAATGACGTCCTAGACCTTTCCAAGATCGAAGCCGACCGTCTGGAACTGGAAATTCTGGAGTTCGATTTTCGGGCTTTTCTAAAGGACTTGCAAAGCCTGGCGAAGGCCGAAATGATCGCGCGCCGTCGGTTGATTCGCATTTCCGTCGAGTGTGACCCGGGTGTGCCGGCTATTATAAAATCGGATCCGGTCAGAATGAGACAGATTATTATCAATCTCGTGGCCAACGCGATCAAGTTCACCCATCACGGTTCCGTTGAACTGCATGTGAGTCTTGATTCCGCCAACTCCGCCGAGAGATCGGCGACCTGGCTGAGTATCCGGGTCGCCGACACTGGCGTCGGCATGTCGCGCGAGCAACAGCAAAATATTTTTCAGGCCTTCTCGCAGGCTGACGGCACCATTGCCCGAAAATATGGAGGGACAGGTCTGGGGCTTGTGTTGGCGCGCAAGATTGCCCGGCAGATGGGTGGCGACCTGGTGCTCGAGAGCAGTGAACCGGAACGGGGATCAACGTTCAAGGTGACTCTCCCGGTGCATGGGTCAGCGGGGCTGGCCGCGGCTTCTCCGGCGGCAAGTGCTCCCACGGATTGGGAAGCGGGCGTCGACCTGACCGGCGTAAAAGTTCTGGTGGTTGAGGATTGTGTCGAAAATCAATTGTTGATCAAGCGATTCTTAAACCTTGCCAACGCTGAAGTGAGCGTTGCGAACAACGGCAGGGAGGCTGTCGATCTGGCACTGAATGGCCTGTTTGATGTGGTGCTGATGGATATTCAAATGCCCGAAATGGACGGCCGTGAGGCGACGCAAAGACTGCGCCAGGAAAATTTTCTTCATCCGAT
>PSRN01000012.1 GCA_003176075.1 Bdellovibrio sp. | reverse complement strand
AAGCCACTCCGAGATAAACTCCACCCATCGAGCCGTCAAAACCCAGGATCAAATCCGTCGCCAAACGCGCCATCAGGGGAAGAATAATGCACGTGGCGGCTGCGGAGGTGCCAACGGAGCCGCCTCGGGCGGCGAAGCTGGTGCAGCCACCGACTTGGTCTGCGGAGGTGCCAAGGGCACCGACTTGGACAGCGCCGCCCATGCTGGACAGCCGCCAGCCACCAAACGACCAGGCACTCCAGAGAGCAAAAGCCCCGGCCGCCGTCCAGTTGGGGGGATGCGGAATCAAGCGCGAAAGAACCATCGTCAGCAGAAAAATCAAACCTGTCACCCAGTGTGCTCTTGCCATGCCCACCACCTTTCACTCCATCATAATCACTAGAATAATCTTCACCAAATTCAGGCTTCCTTTCATTATCTAACACGCTTTTGGCACTTCTTGTCGAAAGAAAATCCCATCGGAAAAGATGCCCGTGGCGGCTCCGCCGCCCACGCTCAGGGAATCCATCATTGACTCCTTGTGCCTTCATCCTTAAAAAATGAAGGAGGGGGAATGTTGAATTTCACGCTCCGTGAGAATGGAACTCAGCGATTTCTGGTTCTGACATTGAATAAGGCTTCGGTCGCCCTCCTGCTTTCGCTTCATGGGTCCGCGAGGGCGGAAACCGCGGCGGGATCGGAAGCGTTGGCGAGCGTGAATGCAGAAGCAAGCAATAACCTTCGTGAAACGGCTCGCCGCGAATTGCAACCACCCCCCGCGCAAAATGGAAATTCCATACCCTCGATCATGATGCCCCTTCAGGACAATTACGCGCCAGCGAAGGAACGCAGTTGGTTGTGGTCCCTGCAAACCTCATTGGCGCGACAAAAGGTGTTGGTGACAAAACCGGAAGACGCCGAGGGACTCGGGAATGTCGCCGACTTGGGAACTCTCAATTTTCTTGGCTTGAAAGTTGGCGCGCAGAAAGAATGGCGAGGCCAGGACTGGGGATTTCACCTGCTTGGAGAGTTCTCCACAACCGCCACGGACTACAATTCAATTTCCGGCCAATCCTATCCGCTCCATATCCAATGGGTCTCTTATGGGCTCGCGGCGTCCTGGGGCAAGCGGTGGCTCCATTGGACGACACAAGCTCTCGGAACAACCCTGAGTTACGACTTTGAAAATGTGATCGTCACGCAAAGTTCGGCCAAGTCAAGCCTGCTGCAGTGGTCGCAAGTGTTCATTCAGAAGGGGCCACGCTTGTCCCTGGATTATTTTTATACCCGTGGCGCCTTCGTCGCCCACGCTTTCGGGCGCAGCTTGGACGCGGGAGAAAAATTAAGTCTGGCCGCCGGACTCGCCCAGTCATCCTTCGGCACGACGATTTCCTGGTCTCTGGCCTACGGAGTTCTGTGGTGAAAATATTTACGAATCCCGCAAATCAATTCACTGGTATTTTGACCGCGATTTTGACCGCGATTTTGACGACCATGACGTTCTTGCAACCCTGCGGCCGGGCCGAGGACGCAGGCGCAAAACTCGTCCTTTCGCAACAGGACGTGGCTCACCTGGTCCTGGAGAAAAGTGACCGCACCCCCGAAACAAATTTGACGGCCGAGCTAGCTCGTAAACAGGTGTCCGATGTTCTTAAAAATTATGAATGGCTGCTCGCCGCCGACGCCGGCTATGACATCAATCAAACACAGCGATTGGACACTCCCTATCCTGATCTCAAGGATACAAGTTGGCTGGCCAATGTCTCTTTGAAAAAACCATGGACGACCGGCTCAACCCTCACCTTTGAATGGTCACGGAATTCCCTGCAAGCTGTTTTTAACCCCGCCTCACCCTTTCTTGGGCTCTTTCCTGCCAATCAAACTTTCGACTCCGTTGGCGTCACTTTTGAGCAGTCGCTTTGGAAGAACAGTCTCGGCGTCGCTGACCGCTCGATGGTGCTGGCCGCCGAGAAAAGTTTCGCTTCCGCGCGGACCAAGCGCGGCTTTAATTTGCAAAACTTGGTCTTGGACGGGCTTCGCAAATATTGGTCGGCCTACGTGACGCAAGAAAATTTGCGGCAAGCCATTCACTCCCGCGCCACCTACGAAAAACTGGTGGAGACGGTACGCAAAAAGACGGGCTACGGCTACGCCGGCATAGGCGAGTTGCCGCAGGCCCAGGCCGAACTGGAATCCAAGGTGCAAGAAGTGAAGAAACAATCACTCAACTATTTGCAGGCGAGTGACGAACTCCTGGCTTATCTCAACCTCCCGATCAAGAGCGAAATTGATTTCAAAGTCGAATCGGAGCTTTCAGAACCGCCGAAGCTCAAGGACATTGCACTGGAAAAAACCCGCGAATTTCAAACCCAGGTCCGTACTTTTGAGGCGGCCGAGGCCGCGCGCCAATCCGCGACCGCGCTCAACAACCCCGACCTCCGATTGGTGGCGAAGGCCTATGGGACCAGCGTCGACCCCAATTCCTCAACCTCCTTGGGGCAGGCCCTGGGGGGAGCCAATCCCCACTATTACATCGGTGTCAAACTCACGCAAAACTTTGGTTCCAACACATTGGGAGAAGACCAACTCAACAAGGAACTCACGGCGCAGATTGAAGAAATACGCCTTTCGCGCCTGAAAACGGACTTGCAAGTTCGTCTCACCACCCAGGAAGAAAAAGTCCAATCGACTTTTGCCGTCGTGTTGAGCGCGCGGGGACAAAAGACTTATCGGGAAAAAGCGCTCAAGGAGCTGCAAGCCGCTTATAACCAGGGACGCACCGAAATTCGCAACCTCATTTTGGCGATGAATGATTCTTTCACGACCGAAACGGGTTACAGCAGATCGGTCGGCGATTATCAGGTGGCTTTGGCGGAATGGGCCGCCCTGCGGGATGAATTGATTCCGGAGAGAGAAACGGCGCAGGAAAAGTGACTGGAAGAGTCTGCGGAGGTGCCGACGGCACCGACTTGGGGCCAGAGGGGCTGAAAAGAGTGGCGATGAAGAGAGTTATTGTGATGTCAGGCACTTTATTTTTGCTCTCTTGCGCTTTCTCACCAGCGGACCCTTCGAACGACCCTAACCAGAAGATGCGAGAAGACCGCAATCAAAAACTCCTCGCGCGATGGGAATCCATCAAGGGAATCTATGAAGGCACCCTCGTCGAATATCTGAGTCCGGGCGAGTCGACCCCCACGACCAAAACGAGTTTGATCCGGATTCGTCTGAGCTACACCTTTTCTTCCTCCGGCGCGAAAGACCAAAACGGCAATCTTATTATAGAACCTGTTCCGCAGGGTCGCTTGATTCAACCGGAAAGCACCGAGCTCGACGCCGTCATGGACGCCGACTACAACGACCAATCGGGGAGGTTGATTCTGGTGACCAAATCCGCCGCCGCCAGTGGCGCTTCCGTCAAAAATTCCCCAACGAGCACCAACCCTTCGCCGGGATCGCCGGAGACGATGATGTACGGTCCCGATGTTCGCATTATGGCGACACTTCAAAACACCGTCATCGACGGCGAACTGCTGACGAAAGATGGCGGTGTCATTGGTCAGATTCACCTGGCCCTGAAATCCAAGGAGATCCCAGCCGCCAAGCGGGAGGAACAGGAGCAGTACGACCGCTTGAAAGCCAATTTGCAAATCTATGCCGGCCACTACCTGATGCATATCGTTCCGCCACCGGAAGCAAAACTTCCACCCTTTGACGAGGACTTCGAGATCTTCATGGATGATATTCAAATTAACGGGACCCTGCGACCTTACCTTGTCGCGACCGGACACCGGCGCACTGATATGACTCCGGCTGGATCATTTTCCATCATGCTTCGGGACGACGTGGTGCCGGTAGAACTTTACATCATTCCCACCGCCACGGCGGGTTTTAATTTTTTTCGTGGGATCGGCCTGAAAACCGTCGTAGAACCACGGTCCCGTCAAATGGTCTCATTTTCGGGCCGCCTTCAGTACGCCACTTTCGCGGCGACCATGGAGGCGCGCCGGGCGGAGGCCCACTGGGTGAAGTCCTTGGCTGGGGAGACGGACCAAGGTTTGCCGCTGGATCCGCAGCAGTGAGCGCCACGGGCGTGGGGTCGCCGTGATGTTGAAATGATCTCGTGTCGTAAAAAGGAGTACCAAGATTGGAAAATGAAGAGCTGATTTGGAAACGTTGCAGTCGATGCAAGAAAGCCATTGAATTTGGCGCCAAATATTTCGTTTGTTCGGTGTCAACCTGCAATGGGCTGAGAACGGGCTACGTCTTTTGCAGCGTTCATTGTTTTGAAAGTCACTCGCCCGGGGCCCGGCATCGCGACGCCGGCGCCATTGAGAAATTCGCCCCTTTGAACAGAGCCAGCAGCAGCAGCAGCGGAGGCGGCGCCGGCGGTGGAATCACCGGCGGAGTGGCCGCGGACGCCTCCGCCTCAACTCCCACGCGCCGAATCGCCATTCAGGCCAGCTCAACTTCAAGCACCGCAAGTGCCATTACTTCCGCCCCCTCGCAGGAAGTTTTGGTGATCGCCTCTCGTCTCAAGGACTACATCCAAGCCAGAGCCGGCTACAACACCTCCGCCAGTGTGATGGATCTGCTGTCCAACTACCTCAGGATTCTGTGCGATCGGGCCATCGATGAAGCGCGCGCCGACGGCCGCAAGACGGTGATGGACCGTGACTTCGCTTTCTTGCGCGAGAGGTTGAGATAGCGGCTTGGAGTACCAAGCTAAGCGACTTTCAAATCAAACTCGATCTGTTCATATTCAACAACAGGAGTTTTTACCGTCCTGCCTCTGATCGTCGATGTCTTAATCCTGATGGCTCCAACGGCTTCGAAGAAAAGGATAAGCTTATTGAGGTTTGAGACATCCATATCGATCACCTTTGCGAGTTCATACACAGATTTCGGCTTATGGGTCAGAATCGCGGCTAAAATCCCAAGGTTCTTTACAAAGCGATCAAAGTCTTTCTTGTTATCGAAAGAGAGCTCGAAATGGTCATTCTTCAAGCGACCTTTGCGTGCCTGCTTCAAAGCCTTCCTGAAGTCCGAGAGGGCTTCACTTGAAGACTTAATTGAAACGATTAGCTTTTTCATAATTTCACTCCTAACTCTTTAAGGACCAACGTCTCGAAATCCACAATCAGGCGATCGTCATTGACGTACTCATAAGGAAATTCGCGATCGTTAATGTGCACATGCGGGCCCTTAGGGTGATGATTGTCCAGAAGAACATACTCACCAGTCTTGAGATCTTTGCAGATTAACCCGTACTTAATGCCATCCGGATAATTGGGCGATCTTTCAATCTCGTAAATTGAAACCTCCATCACGTACCGATTGTGGATCTTGTTCTTGGTGTAATACCTGAGGTGAGCCTTCACATGGGTACGTTAGCACCTTTATAGGTACAAGTAAACCAATATGAAAAGGCTGCCCCACCCCCGCCTTTCGCGATCCTTCCAGGATAGTGAAACCATGAAGTTCTCGGCGCAGCGCCCACCAGTTACAGTTCTCCCTGCCTATTTTGCCAAATCCAGTGAGCACCTGAGCTGGTCTTGATTTCAAAGAACCACCGGATCATCCTTCACAAGGAACGCTAGTTTGCAAAACAATGGGTCCGGATTAGAAGCCCCATCGGGGTAATCTGTCGAGGGACCAATTACATCGACCCGGTTCGCTTGCGTTTGCTCAAAGCGGTGCCAAAATCGAACACGATGCGATCATAATTGGCGACAGGGCGGAAGCGTTCGCGGTCGCCATCCTTCTCGACTACGAGGTTGATCAGTTTCATGCCTTCCAGGGCTCGTCGCGGAGGACGTTGGCCTGGTCGCGTTTGAGGTTCTGGGCCAATTGGTACATCGACGATGGCTGATGGTCGGCGATAGCGTAGAAGACCTGTAAACGTGCTTCAGTCATGGCCGAGAGGATCGCGTGAGTGGAGTTTGAGGACATCTCATCCCTTCGGATGTCGGCGACACCAGTCTTAGCGGCCCGCGAGACCCGAGCGAACAAGTCATCAGGTGTCGCCTTCGGGTCGTAGCGGAAGATTCCCTTCACCGAAGGCCGCAATCAATCAACCAATCTGTCAATGAATTAATTACTTTGATCAACTTAAAATTTTACTCAGCCTTTCGCCAATATTATAACGCGCACCAGCAGAGTGAGGTGAGCATTGAATCTAATGAATCTGTTGTCTCAAATTTTTTTTATGGGGATTGTTTTTTTAGCTCAAGCGGTCTTTGCCATTGGGGGTTTCAGTAGATGGCGAACAGCGGAGTCAGTCGATGACTTTTATCCAGGGCAGGTTATCGAATTTAGAAATTTTCGCTTCGATCTGCAGCGGTTCGTGCCCGTGAAACCCGGTTTTTGCCAATTGGTCGTGGATGTAAAAAGGGGAGAAGATCAACTTACCATTTACACTGTCGATTTCGATTCTGAACTTGCTGGTCGTCTAAGAGATGGAGATGCAATTTCGTCGGATGCCCTAAGCGGTTTTGATTCGTGGACTCTCTTTGATTTTGGTGGTGGAAATTTTGGCTATTCGGATGTCGGCCCAATTCCTCATCAAAACGACACGCCCTACACACCAATTCTGCCCGTACTAAAACTTAGATTCCTTACAGTTGCGCAAGACATAGAGCATGGACCCTGGTACAAAGCCCAGATGGCGAGATACCAGAAGGTCCTCAGTAGGCCACGAAGCTGCAGCGGGAGTCACGGATGAGAATGGCTGTCAATATTGACGATCTTCGCGCGCCCGACGAATGCGAATTCTACTGCTGCCGACCAGTTGCCCTTTGTCTTTGAATTGCGCGCACCGCAAGTTGAGGTCAGCGCCAAGCAACCAGCCCCAAATGAGACATCGCCGAGTCCAACACTGTCTCGTTGTGAGACCCACGCCTCATCCTGATCGAGAAAAAAGAATGAAAGTGATATAAATTTAGAAGAGCCCGTACTTTGTTCTTTGTGGTCTCAGGTGGGAGTTCGTCAGTGAGCAGGTCGGTGACTGGAATGATCGCTTCCCTCGTTAGAATCAAGCTGACCCGTGTAGGGAGCGGCCTGGGCGCCTTACACTTCACCTTTCCTAGCACCTTACTCTGCGTCTTGCTCCTCCCTCCAGGTGCCTACGCCCAGCAGGCTGGCTCCGCCAGCACTGGCAGCACGGCCAGCACTGCCACCACCGGCGCCACCACCGGCCCTAACTCGGCCTGGGTCCCCCTGAAACCCGCCGAAATTTATCAGCGCTGCTACGTGCGGATGGTGCGGACTCCCGCCCCCAGCAGCGATGCCCTTCTTGCAAAAGTTCAAAGTGGCGCCCTGAGCCCGGCGGACGCTTGTCTGCAGCTGTTCGATCGGGCGCAGCTCAAACCGTCGGGATCTGCGATGGCGCTCGCCAGCCCCACTGACGCGACGGCGATAGCTATTCTAAAGACATTCAACGATTTTCACCGCAGCTGGCTCACGAACAAGCTTTACATCACTGCCAACTTGCGGTCCGAGCTCGCCCTCATTCATGACATTGAAGAACCGGCCCTTTACTTCACGCGGGCCCTTCTCGGAGCCGGCCAACGCTATGACAGCGTCGTGACCTCCACGGAAACTCTCAGGGGAACCCGCGTTCAGGCCGCCGCCAGCGGACTGACGCGATTTCAAGCGCAGACGTTTTACAAATACCCCGCCGGCGTTTATCCAACGACTTACACCGACTTGGTGTTGGCTTACGGTGGCACCACCGCCGTGTCGCCCTTGCCGATGAACGTTCCTGATACGGCTCTTGTCGCCACGGGCCACCTGGCGGGCGTTGAACCGGCACCTTCACTGGTCGTGCCGCAAACAACTTATCCCTTGCGGTTGAGCTACACGAACGGGACCGATCCCACGAACGAAGTGAAAATCCCGCTTTCAACTTGCAAGTCAGGAACCGTGGCCATCGCCAACTGCATGGACTTTAAGACCGCCCTGACGGCTGACTCCACCAATGTGGATCTCAACCGTCACTTTGGTGGCGGCATCCTGGGATCATTCGGTTTCATGGGAGACAGCACAAACCTACCCGAGGACAATATTCCCTTTTTCCAGGATGTTATCCATCGCCGCCTCGCCGAGAATGTTTTCCAGGATCTGATGTGCATTGACCTTCCGGCATTGGACCCGTCCGACATTCCAGCAAGTGACATTCAAATGGACTCACCCTACCCTTTCCGCCATTCCACCTCTTGCATGTCCTGCCACCGCTCATTGGACAACACGGCTCTGATTTACCGGGGAAAGTTCCTGACCTTCACGGCGAATTCAAACACCAGCACGCAGAAGGTGGGCATTGGACTTCCTTATTTTGCCAACCTGGCGGCCAACCCAGGCAGCAGCCAGTTCAACCTGCAAGGCGAAACGGGTGCTTTGATCTTCCGGCAGAGGCTGGGCAGCAGTCCGACCGTCGTCAATATTCCGGTGAACAGCATCGCGGAGCTGGGTAGCGCCATCGCGTCCCAACAGGAGTTCTACAACTGCGCGGCCAAACGATATTATCAGTTCTTCACGGGCGTGAACGTCAATCTCAGCGTTCCCGAGAAGGACCCCGTCAGCAAACGCCATCAGGATTTTGTTCTCAATCTCGCTGTGCAACTGCAAGCGGACCAAAGCGTCCGATCACTGCTGCAAAGAATTTTTTCATCACCGCAGTTTGCGATTCGCAACTATCAGTCGGAGGACCTGCAATGAAAGCCCTTTCTTCCTCACGACGACATTTCCTGCAGGCCGCCTCGAAACTCACCGCTTTTGGTCTTGGCTCAACGTTGACGGATTCTTTTGTTTCGCAACTTTTGGGAAAAGCCATTGCCGACTCCACCGGCGCGCCAGGAAAGAATCTTTATTATCTTGGTATTTCGCTGGCGGGCGGATTGCCACGCTGGCAGTTTGATCTGCCGCTGCAGCCGACCGCGGACAGCGCGTTTCAGCCCGGGAAATTTGGCACCGTGATCACCGGCAGCCCTGGGTCTTACGCCACACCCTACGTCACCAAGCCCTTTCAGATTTCAGCGACCGAAACCCTGAATTTGCCGCCGGTTTGGTTTATGAATTTTGGCGGAATGAATTTTACGGATCTATTGGCCAACATGGCGATGTTTCGCGGGGTGGATATGCAAATCAATTCCCACCCCGTATCCAATCAACGTCAGGAAGCCACGAACTTGGGAGGCTTTTCCCTGGGCGGCGTGGTCGCCGATGCGACGACCAAGCCCATCCCCGCCATCACCGATCCCACTTTTCCCTCGGGCTTGGTGTATCGCTCGGCCACCGGTAAAGCCGCCCTGAACGCCACCCTGTCGTCGACCAATCCCGCGGCCTTGCTGCTCAACGCTTTCCAGAGTTTGCCGGCCACGGCCAATTTCGCGGGTGCGGACTGGAAGGACGCGCGAAATCAGGCGTTGTCGCAATTTGAGTTGTATGCGCAGGCTTCAGGACTCACCGACAACACACTGGCTGAAGCTTATGCCAATGCTGAAATCATGATGAACAACGGGACCTATCAGCTGAGCAATGACTTTCCGGCTCTTTACACGAAATATCTGAACCTGGTCACGACGGCCATTTTCCCGGCGGCCGGCACTCTTACCGAATACTTCCCTGACACCATCACTGTCGACAGCACTTTGCCCGGATTTAGCATCGACGCCACCAACAAGCTCACCGACGGCATCAACATGTGGAGCCTGCTGGTGAACGGAACTTCCGAACCGCAAAATCTCGCCAAGAATTTTGCCCTCGCCGAGTTGATGTTCAACAACGACCTCACAGGCAGTTTGATGACAGGTAGCGGGTCTTTTCTGGGCATCAATACCGGCTCACTGACAATGAACGTCAGCCACGATCATCACTATGTCGGCCAGTTCTGTGAAACTCTTTTGACCACGCTTTTTTACCGGGCCCTGCTGGCCTGCCTGGTGGAATTTAAGAATAGTCTTGGAGCCAAATTCGACAACACGGTCATTCATATCGCGGCGGAGTGGAACCGAAGTCCCGCGGCGGACGGGCATGGCTCCGATCACGGCGTCACCGGCAGCAATGTGTCCATCATCTCCGGCATGATCAAGGGTCCGGTGATGATCGGAAATATCCTCGTCAACTCCGGCATGACCGCCTATCCGGGAACCTGGGGAGTGGCGGCCCCCTGGCAATTCGGCCTCGAAACGCGCACCTTTGTGCTCACCGATATCACGCGAACCCTGACCAGCATGATGGGCGTCAAGGACATCGTCAACAACGGCTATCCGCTGTTGGCTCCCGATGGGACGGGAAAATGGGTCGCAAGCAAAACCGAGGCAAAAAATGTTTAGGAGGAAGTCTTTGAAGCCATTAAAGACCGTCGCCTTCATCGTGGGCCTCGGCCTCTTCTTCCAGGATTGCGGCAAATCACAGTGGAACACGGACCCGCCTTCAGATACCACTTTCGGCACCAACCCCACCGATCCAGCCGTGTTTCAAAAGGATTCCGCCAGTGTAGCGGCAATCCTCACGGATCGCTATGCGACGTCGAACACGTTAGTCGCTGTCTTCGGGCCTTCGGCCAGCTCCGCCCTGCTCACACCGGTCGAGCAAAACCGCAGCGACTTTGGCTCTCCCTGTTCAATCTACGAGAACTACAACACCATCAACTCCACCGGAGGAACGGTGGCCGCCAACCCGCCGGAAAAATGCAGTCTCGATCCCGGCCCCGCCAACCTCGGCGCCTCGGTTCTTCCCACCGCGACCGTCAGCCGACAGGCGAACATGGCTCACATTTGTTCCAGCTTGATTGGCAATACAACGACGATGAATTACGCGCTCGCCCTGATCACCGGGGACTCCAGTCTCCCGGCCGCGAGCTCCGATAACGTGACCAAGATGATTCGCTTGTTTTACACGAACTTTCCGGATCCGCCGGCCGCTTTGATCCAGTCCCTGCTCGCGATGCTTTCACCGGGCGCTCCCACTCTCGTTCAGTGGCAGGCCGCCTTTTACACCGTTTGCGTCTCTTCCTATTGGCAAGTCCTGTGATTTGGCGTTCGCAAAAAGAAGAATGAAATACTTCTTGTATTTCATGAAAGTTACGGAATCTTGCGCCGAGTATTTGGTTTTCAAAAAGTCGGCCTTCTCAGCAAAAAAATATTTAAGGATGGAAAATACTTTCGGAAAGCGACGGGACAAATAGGCCACAACCGCCTCGGCGATCGGAAAGACCTTTTCAAAGATGACTCTTTGATAGATGTCCATGGTGGGCGCGGTTTCTTTCGTGATGTCGATCTCCTTCACCAGCTCAAAGCCATAACCCCTGGCCGTCGCGATAAATTCTTCGTAGTTATGGCCGGACTTGCTGAGATGGGGCTCATCGAGATCCTTGATTTTAAAAAAGTCAGCGATCAGCACATGGCCGCCAGGTTTGAGAAAACGCCGATGTTGCGCAAAACCCTCATTGAAGGGAACGTACTGGCAAGACTCGGACATCAAGATAAGATCGAACTTCTTTTCCGGTAACTTCTCGGCCACTTCATAAAATTCATTGATGGGGGTGATCTGCCGTTGGGTCGCTTCCATGGTCTTGTCGAGCATATAGGGGTCGGGATCCACGCAGGTGACTTTGAAATTGCGGGCGATCAGCTTTTGCGCCACCCCGCCGGCACCGCAGCCGATATCCAGCACCTCCCTGACGCCCCCCGGGATTTGCTCCAAAACTTTTTGCACGTATTTTTCCTGCGCTTGGGGCAAGGCGGCCAGGGTCGGCGGCAGGTCGGCAAAATAGCCGTAATGCAAGTACTCAAGCTGAAAGAGTTCCTTCGCCAGTCGAAGTCCAATATCATTATAGAAACTCTTCGCGTAGTTTTTCTTCATTTACATAGACTTATTCAATTTGCGGATGGAGGTCAAATATCGATGTGTGCTCGGAATTGAGCCAGCGCTCAGGCGACCGCTTCACCTTTCTCCGGCCCCGGTGAGCCCGGTCACTCGCCCAATATATTGTTTGACGGCGGACCCGGTCTTACCGATGCCCCGCGCGGCGGGACCCACAACGAAATTGGCTGCAGACATAAAACTGGAAATCACCAATTCATCTTTGGCCTGGGAAACTTCCTCAAGGCAGATGCTGGGCTCATCAGAGTCCGGTCTAATATTTCGAACGAGTGAGTTTTTGGACTGCGCCGCCAAGTAGTCATTGACGTCCGAAGCGACCATCATGCCGAACATGGGCGACATGACCGGCGAGAAGAGGGTTTCACCTCCGCCCGACACGACCCAGCCTATAGCGAGAGCCCCGAGACCGAACATCAGTTTTCCCCGGCTGGCCCAAGTTTGCATTCTCTCTCGGTTGCGGAGGTAATATTCAGCAAGGTCGCAATATTCAGGGTGCTTGTGCAAAAAGGGATTCATCTCCAGGGCAGGACCCAGCAGCTCTTCTTGCAGCTGATCGATTGGAGTATGATCCATCTTCTTCGCCAGACTCTGCAGGTGACTCTCATAGGTCTTGAGATTAAGAAGTGTCTCCATGGCAAGCCTTCGGACTTGTTTGCCATCAGTCTGCGGCGACCTGATGCGAAGAAGAATGGGATAGGCGTCAATGAGGCCGAAATACTGCTGGCGATACTGAACTTCCCGGCTTGCCTCAACGTTCCTCTTAAACTTGGCCAGGTCCTTGTCTGGGTCCTGGCCCCTTTCCTTCATGCCTTGGCGAATGTCCTGAATTGATTTTTCGATGGCAATCAGGGCGTCCTCTCGCTCTCTTTTCGTCGCGATGTCATAGTTTTCGATATTCCCATATTCGGGAGAGCGCAGTTTACGAACCGGGATCTTTGCATCCTCTTTAAGATGTGTCCAATCGTCGATCAAGGTTACAAGCAGATTCATCCGAGCTTCCGAGTATCTATCGGGAATCGTTTTTTCGACAAAGTCGTTAACTTCGGCGCAGCCATCAGACGAATAGTTTTTGGGATGATCGGGGGAACAGAATTCGATGGCTTCCGCGAGTTCCAGTTGCGTATTCGATCGCGCGACCTTATTGGCCAGTCGATCACGAAACAGCTCGTTCCAGTTCAGGTTTTGTGTCGTCTCCTGGGCTTTTCCGCGACAGGCTGGAGCTCGATATTTGTTAAACCTACCAGGGCCATTAATTCTTGCGTCCATGGTTGGGAGGGACGTTGGGAGTTGTCGAGTGTCAAACATGCCATCCACCGAGCAATCCGCCAAACACGGAACGGATTGCCAGATAAATGATAAGATCAGCGGAAGACTGATGTATCGATTCAGCATTGGTTTCCCCACCTTTGGAATTCAACGTCCGACCACCCCCATTGGCCGTATCAATGCAGACCTTTCCCCGTATTCACGTGGTTACCCGAAATAACAACGTCGGTGTCTGACGCCGTGGCAGCCTTGGCCGAGTCTCCAGCCAGCCAATTATAGGCGGTGATGACTCCACCAACTGCCATTGTGGCTAGGGCAAGTTGCTTCCCTCTTCCCATCCGCCGATAGTCAGTAAAGATGTTTCCAAGTTCATCTGACGGGATATAAGAAGTTCCTTTAACCACGACCACGCGTTCGTGCTGTCGCTCAAGCTCTTTCAGATGTCTCCTCACGGCTGCTTCAGCTTCTGGACTCTTGGCCATTTGGTACAGGTCAACCTCAACGTCTTGTCGAACGATCGCTGTTTCTATTCCAAGACCACGCAATCGTTCTGGCATGTTGCCGGCCTCCATTTGTGCGAGCTCTTCGGGAGAGATATTCTTAAGGAAGCTGATTTCTTGCTTAATGTCTGCCGGTCCTTCCCCAAGGACGGTAAATCCGGGCGGAATCTTTTTGACGTCCTTAAGTTTTTGCTCGAGCTGAGCAACCACGGCATCCCTCGCCGATCGAAAGTCCTCCTTAAACCTTACCTTCCAGACCCTCACACTGCCAGGCTGAGGGGCCATCCTGCCGAAAAACGACGCCCAGGGGACGAGTGGCGATTTTTGGTTCTTTTCGCTGGTCTCTATTAACTCGGTTGCTCACTCTGAATACCGTAAGACCATCGCCATCATCGTCTGGCCATCATGGAATCTAGAATCAAGGCAGGATCGCATTTCTTGCTCGGTTGGCAGTCGAGCGTCCTTTGGATCCGCCCATCTCTGCCCTGCTTCGACTTGACCATAGAAAAGTATTCGACCTTCGCAGTTGACTGAATTGCATACTCCTCCATCGGCCTTCTGAAGTGTAACACCGAAGAAGGAATAACAGTCAAAAGGACTCAGTTCGCCGTTGGATATTAAAGGCGTGTCCTGAAAATTTATCATATCAGTAGAACTCGAAGAATTGGCTAAGGATAGGAAGCCACTTCGGTTGGTACTCACAGCACCCATATGTTCTTCTTGCCAAGTTCCTTCAGCAATTTTGAGATTCCGCTGACCCCATTGCGAATTGTAATTGAAGGTGACACGTACAGCCTGGCCGACAGGACCAATTTCAACAGCCGGCCGGGGGAAT
Organism: Bdellovibrio sp.; assembly: GCA_003176075.1. GTDB lineage: Bacteria > Bdellovibrionota > Bdellovibrionia > Bdellovibrionales > Bdellovibrionaceae > PSRN01. Next base: position 1,108 of record PSRN01000012.1, on the reverse strand, counting down.
TTGACCCTCGCAGACGATAGTCGGTCAACAGTTGTGACAGCTTGAACCGGCAATTTGTGTCGTGCCTCCTCTAAGCAAATCACCGCCTCGTCCTTGCTGATTGCGCCAGCGTGGTCGTAATCAAGGGCCTGCAATTTGTACCCGTCAGCGTGGGCCTCTGTTGAGGTGTTGCAATGTTCAGAGGTTTTGAGAAAGTGGACGTCATACATAACCCGTCCGACTTTTCCGCCAGTCAGTTCACTGTCTTCGTGGTAACCGCCGATCTCACACATCCACCCCGCCCCCTCAGCTTGCAGATGTTCTTCGCACCAACGAAAGTCAAAGAGAGTGCGATACTCGTACCGAGTCAGTTCGCCCACGACATCTTCAGTGATCAGTCCCCCTTTTGCTGCTTGAGACAAAAGCAATAGACTTGTCATTGCTGGCATTAACGTTTGAATCATTTTGATCATTCTAGCCCTCCTTCAAAAAGCATTTTCTTGGGATCTTATCGGAGGGCCCTAGAGAAATACTACAGCCGCAAACTCCAAAGTTTGTGCCGAGCGGATCACTCGGGGTCCAAACGTCGAGGAGGTCAATGGTTTTGGAAGTTCAACGTGTTCCTTGCCCCGCCTAGCCAACCTTCTCCCGATACTTCACCAAATTCTCCACCACACTGGGATCGGCCAAGGTGGAGGTGTCCCCCAACTGATCAATCTGATTCTCGGCAATTTTTCTTAAAATTCGCCGCATGATTTTTCCCGAACGGGTTTTTGGCAAAGCGGGAGCCCATTGCAGAAGATCCGGTTTGGCGATGGGACTGATTTCTTCCGCCACCCAGTCGATCAGTTCGCGGCGCAGTTGTTCGGAAGGCTCGCGGCCGCTGATCAAAGTCACAAAAACATAGATCCCCTGACCTTTGATCGGGTGAGGATAGCCGACCACCGCCGCCTCCGCCACGGCCGAGTGCGCGACCAGGGCGCTTTCAATCTCAGCGGTTCCCAAGCGATGGCCGGAAACGTTGAGCACGTCGTCGACACGCCCGGTGATCCAGTAATCGCCCTCCTCATCACGTCGACAACCGTCGCCGGTAAAGTAATATCCAGCAAAGCTTGAAAAGTAAGTTTCC
>PSRN01000089.1 GCA_003176075.1 Bdellovibrio sp. | reverse complement strand
GCATTGTTTTTGCTCCCGCGAGATTTAAGGTGGCGGAAGCTGCAGCAACGCTTTCGCTAGCGCTTCACATTTGGCTGGGAGTTTTTTTATGAAATTGGTTCTTCTGCCGTCCGATCGCCTCAGTGAGTTCAGCGCACTCGGCGGCGGCAAAGCATTCAATATGGCACGTCTCACGCAAAACCAGATTCCGGTTCCGGACTGGTTTTGTGTGACCCAAGACGCTTTTGAATTATTCCAGCGCGAAAACAACCTTAAAATGCGGATTGGCGCTGATCTGACTGCGGCGGCGGCAAGGACGCCGACCTGGGCAAAACAGGCCGCCAGGCAGGTCGAGGAAATGTTTCTGGCGGCCACAGTGCCCGCCCCCGTGCGCGCGGCCATCGAGGCACAACTTTCCAAGCTCTGCGGAGGTGCCAACGGCACCGACTTGGGCAGCGGAGGTGCCACATTTGTGGCGGTTCGCAGTAGCGGGTTGGAAGAGGACTCAGCGCGGAATTCCTTCGCCGGCCAGTTCTCGTCGTTCTTGTTCCAAAGCGGCATTGATCAGGTGCTCGAATCACTTCGCCGCTGCTGGGCTTCAGCCTATTCAGAGAGGGCGCTGAGTTACCGCCTCGAACGGGGTTTAACCATTGATCGTATTCAAATGGGCGTCGTCATTCAGGCGATGATTAACGCGGAATCGGCGGGCGTCGCTTTTTCGCGAAATCCCATCCAGCCCCTTGATCGCGAGTCGATTCTGGTCAGTTCAGTCTGGGGCTTGGGCGAAGGCCTGGTGAGCGGTGAACTTGAAGCCGATCACTTCACCGTCAACCGCCAGAATTGGGACGTTCAGGCGGAGATCGCCGACAAGTCGGATTTTTTCCGTCAGAAAGTGACCACCACCACCACCAACGCCGGTGGCGACTCCACCCGCGCTTGCGGCGGGATTGAAAAGGTCCGATTGACCGATGACAAGCGCGCGGCACCGTCCTTAAGCCGGGACCGCGTGGTGGCGGTGGCCAGGCTGGCCGCCGATCTGGAGGCCAAGTTCGAATTACCCCAGGACTGCGAGTGGGGATTTTCAGGCGGCCGGCTCTATTGTCTGCAAACCCGGCCCATCACCAATCTGCCGCCACCGGCCTTTTACCAGGCCAACGTCAACGGCGGTTCACCCATCTTGTGGGATAACTCGAATATCATTGAAAGTTACAGTGGCGTCACCACGCCGCTGACTTTTTCATTCGCCAGCTATGCGTACTTTCAGGTTTATGTGCAATTCTGCCAAGTGATGGGCGTTCCGGCCTCCCTGGTGGCCGCCAACACGGAGACCTTCCGGAACATGCTCGGTCTGATCCGCGGCCGGGTTTATTACAACCTGATCAACTGGTACAAACTGGTGCTCCTGCTGCCTGGCTCCTCAAGCAACAAAGCCTTCATGGAAACCATGATGGGCGTGAAACAAAAGATTTCTGCGGAGGTGACGACGGAGCCGCCTCGGGCGGCGGAGCTCGTCAAGCCACCGACTTGGGCATCGGAATTGGGCGCGATCTTTGAGTTCGCGAAAAATCCCCCCCGGTACAGCATTGCCCAAAAGCTGGTGTTGTTTTCCAAGACGGTTTACCGGTTTATCCGGATTGATTCGATCATCGCTGAATTCGACCTGGAATTCATGCGCCATTACCAGACACTGCGCGATCTTGATCTCTCTCATCTGCCCTTTGATGTGCTGGCGAAGACCTACCAGACGGTCGAGCGGGAAGTCCTGGCCAACTGGAAGGCACCGATCATTAACGATTATCTGTGCATGATTTTCTTCGGCCTGCTCAAGTCGCTGACCGAAAAGTGGCTGGGCGGAGGAGATGACAACGCTTCCTTGCAAAACGACCTCCTGTGCGGCGAGGGTGAACTGAAGAGCACCGAACCAACGAAAACACTGATGCGCATCGCCGAACGCATCGATCAGGGCCCGGCGGATGAACGCGATTGGTTTGTCGCCGGAGCGCCAAAGGAGGTGTGGCAGGCTCTGCGGAACGGCAGTCCGCCGGGGTCTGCGGAGGTGCCGAAACCACCGACTTGGCTATACCCTCTTTTTCAGGATTTCCTTGATCAATACGGCTTTCGTTGCATCAACGAACTCAAGCTCGAGGAACCCGACCTTCATGATGAGCCATCTTTTGTTGTCCAGTCCGTGCAAAGCTACGTCAAGATGCGAACCTACTCGGTGCAAAAGATGGAAGAACGCGAACGCCTGATCCGCGCCGGGGCCGAGCAAAAGGTGAACAGCCTGCTGAGCGCGCAAGCCGGTGGTTTCAGCGCGGGCGCCGCCGCAATGATCAAGAGGCTGGTTTATTTTTGGATCGTCAAGCAAACCCGCCGGGCGGTGAAGAACCGGGAAAATTTGCGCTTTGCCCGCACCATGATTTTCGGTGCCGTCCGGCATCTGGTGCGCGCCATGGGCCTGAAGCTGGAACAGCTGGACGTGCTGGAGCAAGGTCAGGATATTTTTTATCTTTCCGTCGAGGAAATCTTTGCCTTCTTCGAGGGCCGGGCGGTCAGTCTGCGTCTGAAGGAAATCGTTGCCTTGCGCAAGCTGGAATTCGAGGAATACCGCAAGACTCCGGCGCCCCCGGAACGTCTGGTGACTCATGGCCCGGCCGGGGCCTCTATGGTGCACCTGAACGTGTTGCTGCAATCCGATCTGCTGGCGCGGGATCGTCCCCCATCGACGGATCCCAATACCCTGGTGGGTATCCCCTGCTGCCCGGGTCTCATCGAAGGCACAGTGAGAGTCGTCCACAACATGACTGACGCCGAAGGCCTGAACGGCGAAATCCTGGTCACGGAAAAAACCGATCCGGGCTGGGTGCCTCTCTATCCTTCCTGCTCAGCACTGTTGATCGAGCGCGGCAGCCTGTTATCCCATTCGGCCGTCGTGGCCAGGGAATTGGGGTTGCCGACCATCGTGGGGATCAGCGGCGGCCTGATGAAAAAACTGAAGACCGGCCAAAAAGTCCGCATCGATGCCGGCCGCGGTGAAGTGACAATTTTGTAGTGAGCATACTCGTAGTGGGCAAATTGAAGTGAGCATATTGAAGTGAGGATTTTGCCATGAATATTATTTGTGGCCGGGGCGGCGAGGCTGGTACGGGTGAAAAATTTGCGGATTTTGCAAGGCGCCTGGCCGCGGCGATTTTGTCGATCCGCCAAGCCAATGGCAGCCCGCCGATCCCAATGTCTGGCCTGTTGTTGGAACGCTTGATCGCCAGCCCCTGGCCGAAGAGCAAGGAGTTTTTCGTCGTTGAGGAAGGCGGCGAAATCATCGCCACTCTGGGCGCGAATGTGTCTGAAGCTGAGCCCCAACGCGGTTACCTGGGTTTTTTTGAAATCCGCGGTGATCGCCAAGAGGTCTTTCCGCAGCTGCTGCAAATGGGAAAGCGTTTTCTGCGTGAACAAGGTGTCGTGGAAATTTACGCGCCGGTGAATTACTCGACTTGGTTCAGCTATCGTCTGCGACTGCCGTGCCCTGACACTAAGTACTTCAGCTGGGAACCCGGCAATCCGCCCTTTTACCCCGATTTGTTCCAAAACCATGGTTTTGCGGTGGCCAGCCTCTATCACACGATCGGTGTCCCGAGCCTGCGGGAATTCGCGGGCGCCTTCGCGCCGTCTCTTGCTAAAATATCAGCCGCTGGCTACCGACTCAGAGGCTTCGGCGACTTGGGCGGCGGCGGTGATCTCACCCGTCTGTTGCCAAGTTTGTATCACCTGAGCATGAACGGTTTCAGCGACAATTTCCTCTTTGAAGAACTGTCCTTCGAAATGTTTCAGTCCATCTACGTCCCGATCATGAGCAAAGGCGACACTTCCATGTCTTGTGTGGCCGTGAATGGCGAAGATAAGCCCGTGGGCTTTTGCTTCGCTTTCGCTGAAGGCGACATCTTTATCGTGAAAACCATCGCTGTCCTGCCGGAAGCGCGCTCACAGGGCTTGAGCAATGCCATGGTCCACTGGGGCGCCACGCGGGGACTCGCGCAAGGCTTGCGCCGGGCCGCCGTGGCCCTGGTGCGCTCGGGGATTCAAAGTGAGTCCTATACCAGCAAGCAGAAGCACGAATGGAAGCACGAATATGTGCTGTATAAGATTACTCTATCGGGTGAGTTCTAGGGAGCTTTAACCACACCCGTGGCATCTGCGGAGGTGCCGAAGACACCGACTTGGGAAGCGCCGCCCACGCTCTGACGGTCTGAATTCAACTCCTCAAAATATGCTGCCGGCGAACCTTTGCCGAAAAAGTACCACACCAGCCCATCCCAATAGTCTGGTTTGATCTTATATTTGTTTACCGATCGTTCTATTCTTTTCGGTTGCCAAGACCGTGGCGACTGGACTTCATTGCATTTTAGAACTGGGGCCGCATCCGCATAGGCCACACGAGCCGAAAAAAAACCGAGACATAGGCAGCAAAAAAAACCATAGGCCTTAATAAAAAATACTGATGAAAAAAAATTCTTTACTACCATTCTACAGACTTCGATTCAGCGATTCAGAGCTTAACTTAGCGTTTAAACCTGACTGTCTAGCGGGCGTGGCGAGCCGTGTCAATAAAGGGATCTCGCCTCAGTGAATTCGGCCCGATGAATCGCCCTTGTTCAATCATCTTGGTCACAAAGGGGGGGAGGGCGCAGTTAGAAATTTTAAGAGAAGATTTTCTGATTTGCCTTTCGTAGGATTGAAGGAGTGGGCCCAGCAGGCAGAGTGATGCCAGGGAATTTGAGCGATAGCTTTGCCCGTGGCGGCTTCGCCGCCCACGCTTGGGGGGTCAATTGGGCGATTTAAAAAAAATCCAAAGTGGAAATTCCAACTACGTTCTTTCACTGGATGGGGGAAATTTTGAAGACATCGTCAAAGAGGAAATTCATATCCAGTCCTGGCTTCTGCAAAAAGAAGAAAAGACCACAAGACGTAACTATCGAAGAATCGCAAAGACCTTTTTCAATAAATTCCCGGGACTCAGTATTAAGAAAACAGAAACAGCGCACTTGGTGGTCTACTTGAGTTCTCTTTCGCACCTAAGCCCAAGTTCCAAGCGGGTCGCCAAAGACGCTCTTTCATCACTCTATAGTTACTGCGTGAAAATCAACTATATCGAGAAGAATCCGGCCTTGGCCTTGGACCACATTGTTGTTCCCGATCGGACAGCGCAAAGGATTTTGTCGCAAGAAGAAGTCGAGCGGCTGGTCACAAACGAAAAGAACCTCCGCAATAAGCTTCTCTTTAAGCTCTTTTATTTTTCTGGCCTGCGGGTGAGTGAACTCGTTCGGCTCAGGTGGCAGGATTTTTTCCACCGCCAGGAAAAAGGTGAAGTGCAGGTCACCGTTCTTGGTAAAGGTGGCAAAATCAGGTCGATTTTAATTCCAGAACATATTTTTTTGGAGCTTTTGCAACTGCGTACGAAAACGGGGAAAGGTGGCGAGGGAAATCCGACGGACGAGGGGAGCGTGAGCGCAGGGGGCATGGGGAGTCGCGGCGACGCCGAAATCGTCTTCAAATCGAGCCACGAGCCTTACGGGGAGCTGACTTCACTGCAAGTCTGGCGCATATTGAAAAAAGCCGCAAAAAGTGCCGGGCTCTCGGACAAGGCCTCACCCCACTGGCTGAGACATTCGCACGCGACCCACGCGCTGGAAAACGGCGCACCCATCCATATCGTGCAAAAGCAACTCGGGCACAGCTCCATCTCCACCACGGGAAAATACCTTGATGCGCGTCCCACTGACACGAGTTCAAAATATTTAAAGCTTTGATTGCAAATTTAGAACGAGACGGTGGCAGGCCCATCGTCTTGAACTTCAACTACCCCTAGCGGAATGCTCTATAAGATCATTCGAATGCGGAGTTTTTTGCTTTCCATCCCATTGTGGTTCATAAACGATTCAAGTGTCTGATTTTGCGAAAGGAGAGAAATCACCACTCCTTCTCCCTGTTGATGAACTATAATTAAGAAATGAAGGCGGGGACTAGGTACTATTTAAGTGCGATCGTCTTGATAGGTTCTTTCTTGACTCTCAATATTCTATTCGACAATTGTTCGGGTTCTGGCCTCAACAACTCTGGCCAGGTAGGATCCTCTGGGACTGGATCCGGCACTCCTGTCAATGACTCGGGACCCGGATCAGGAACAAGTTCTGGGTCTGGAACAAGTTCTGGGTCGGGGTCTGGAGCAGGGTCGGGGTCTGGAGCAGGCTCAGGGGCAGGCTCGGGCTCCGGCGGTTCCTTGCCGGTTGACACAGTTATTGCTTCCGATCGGACGACGACATGGAACCCCGGTATTCTTAAAGACACTCAACTGGGTTTGCCGCTGGGAACCGACGGACTGCCGACACGATCGACAATCTGTGCGACGCTCAATCCAGGCGACGATATTCAAAAGGCCATTGATAATTGTCCCGAAGGACAAGTGGTCAAATTGAATCCAGGCCAGTTCACGATTGCAAACACGATTCAAATCGACAAGGGAGTTGTTCTGCGGGGATCTGGCTCCGATGGCGCGCCTGCAGGCACCACGATCACAAAAACCGGCGGCGCAACAGTCATCGGCATTGGTGAAGACAGGGACCAAACTTGCTATGCCTCGAACATGAGTGCCGGTGTCAATTTGCAGCAAGACGGGCAAAAAGAATCCACCACCGTCAATGTGGGAAACACGGGTGCCAGCGGTTTTGCCGCTGGAGATTTGGCGCTGGTCGATTTAGTCGATGATTCAACCGTCCAAGAAGGAGACTGCACGTTTTACAAACGAGCCGACAAACGTTCGGCAAGCCAGCGCGTGGAAATAAAGTCCGTCGACGCGAATTCAGGTACCTTGACACTCAGCTCACCCCTCCACTGGAATTTTAAGGCTGGAGGATCATATCAGGCACAGGTCGCCAAGGTCCTTCACCCACCGGTTCGCTGGGCGGGTGTCGAAAGCATTCGAATCGCGGGAGGTACAAATCCAAGCTACGATGGAGCAATGGCCGGCGGAATCGACATTTCAAACGCCGCTTACTGTTGGGTTAAAGACGTGCAGACTGGCGGCACCATCGGCGGCATGCATATCACTTTGACGGGGACTTATCGCTGCGTGGTTCGCGACAGTTACGTTCATCACTCCGCCAATTATGGCTACGCCCAAGATTGTTACGGGATTGTCGTCCGCTGTGGATCCGCGGACAACTTGATTGAGAACAATATCGCGCGCTACATGAACAAGCCAATTCAACTTTCGGTGTCGGGCGGTGGCAACGTCATTGCCTACAACTATGCTGACAACGCGTGGGCCACGCCAGGAGCATGGCAGGAAAACCCCATCG
>PSRN01000151.1 GCA_003176075.1 Bdellovibrio sp. | reverse complement strand
GGCGGAGCTCGTCAAGCCACCGACTTGGGCGGCGCCGCCCACGAGCGATTCTCTTCGCCGCATCAGGTGCCCGATGGCCTGCCCCACCCGCAAGACGAGCTCCGGGGTCATCGGGAAACGGTTGGCGGTGCCGCGAATCCCATCCGTACCGAAAAGAGTGGCTGCTGTGCTGGTCATTTTTTCTCCAACTTAAATCCGATTTTATCAGGACTGATTGAAAGCAATTTCACTCCAAACGGCAAATCCACCTTGGCCTTGGGAATGGCCAAGGTGTAATCGCCTTCCGTCCGGTCAGTCACGTCCATGGTCACGACTTGCGAAATGCCGTTCTCAACGAATCGGCGCAAAGCCGTCCCCGGACCTGACACCTTGATCTTGATCTGATCCGCCGACTGACGGGTCACCATGTACTGAGGAGACGTCACAAATTCAATATCCACCTTGCGGGAAATCACCACATCCCGCCGACCCAGAATCGTGATCCACAAAATCAGGGCGATCAACAGGGAAATGATCTTGTAACTGAAGTTGCCGAAGATCGCATCCCTCAGCGTCCTGGATTCCCGGCTCATGCGTAAACCTCGGCGGAGCGCTTCTTCAACCCATAAATATCGTAAAGAGCCAGACGCAAAGCCGCGGGTTCATGCATCACCGTCAAGTGGCCACCTTGCACCATTCCCACCGTTTGATTTTCTTCGCTCACGATAATCACAATCGCATCCGTCTCTTCGGTCAGACCGATGGCCGCCCGGTGCCGGGTGCCAAGATTTTTGTCAAGCATGGGATTCTTACTGAGAGGAAGAAAATTGCCCGCCGAATGAAGTTTTCCACCCCGAACCAGAACAGCGCCGTCATGCATGGGACTGGTCGGATGAAAGATCGATATCAAAAGTTCCGAGGAAATCTTGCCGTCCACCTCGGTGCCAAATTCCACGTGGTAATCGATCATGATGTCTCTTTCGATCACCATCAGGGCCCCGCACTTGGTCTGCGCCAGGGCGTAAGAAGCTTTGACGAGGTCCTCCACCACTTGCGTCTCTTGCACCGTCGACACATCGGTAAAAAAGGGATTGCTGCCGATTTGCGCCAAAGCCCGCCGAATCTCCGCCTGGAACAACACCACGACGATGACAAACAGATTGGAAAAGAATCTTTCTAGAATCCAATTGAAGGTGAACAGCTCGAAGGAAATGGAAAGAATGTAAAGGATGGCCAGCACTCCTAAACCCGACAACATTTGAATGGTGCCGGTGCGCTTGATCAAAATCAAAACACGATAAACCACCATCCAAACCAGGACCATATCCACGAAATCCTGGATTCGAAGGTGGCCCATGATGAAAATGATGTTTTGATAGAGCTGCTGTATCATGGACGCTTGCGGACCCGCTCAAGTCGTCGCGGGTCCAGGTTCCCCCACTCCCGTGGCGCCTTCTCGGCCCCCCGCCACCGCCGGCAGTTGGGGTCCATTGGAAGCGGCGGGCGTCACGCCTCCTCCGGCGCCGCGGTTCGAACGGATCTTATGGATTTCAGAAACCGCGGTTCCTTTCACCAGCATTTCCACTTCGCTGCCGTCAATCGTTTCAAATTCCAGCAGCGCTTGCGCCAGGCGATCCAGGGCATCCCGGTGATCGGTCAGAATCTTCACGGCGGATTTGTAGCCATGGTCAATGAGCCCAAAGACCTCTTGATCGATCTCTTGCGCCTTGGCGTCCGAATACTCTCGCGTTTTGTTTGCATACTGCATGCCCAAAAACACCGGTCCCTCGGTTTTTTCATAGGACAAGGGGCCCAGTTTTTCACTCATCCCCCACTCGCAAACCATTTTACGGGCGATATCCGTGGCCCGCTCAATGTCATTGCCCGCTCCCGTCGTGATGTCCTGAAAGACCAACTCCTCTGCCGCCCGACCGCCAAAAAGAAAGGCGATCATATTGCGGGCCTTTTTCTTGGAGAGATTCAAGCTGTCTTTTTCCGGCAGGGTTTGCGTCAACCCCAAGGCCATGCCTCTGGGAATAATCGTGACTTTGTGGATGGGGTCCAGTCCCTCAAGTTTCTTACCCACCAGTGTGTGACCGGCCTCATGATAGGCGGTGATGCGACGGTCTTCCTCGCTGATGACCATGGACTTTCTCTCCGACCCCATCAGCACTTTGTCCTTGGCCTTTTCAAAGTCTTCCATTTCAAGGACTTTCTTTTCCTCACGAGCCGCGATCAACGCCGCTTCGTTCACCAGATTCTCGAGATCAGCCCCGGAAAATCCCGGAGTCCCCCGGGCAATCTGTCCCAGATCCACATTGGGCGACAGGGGAGTCTTTCGCGTGTGAACTTCAAGAATGTGCTGTCTTCCCGTCAGATCAGGCTTATTGACCACCACCCGGCGGTCAAAGCGGCCGGGACGGAGAAGGGCCGGATCCAAAACATCAGGGCGGTTGGTCGCCGCGATCAAGATCACGCCGTCGTTGGATTCAAAGCCGTCCATCTCGACCAGCAGCTGGTTGAGGGTTTGTTCCCGCTCATCATGACCGCCGCCCATGCCAGCCCCGCGGTGGCGGCCGACGGCGTCGATTTCATCGATAAAGATCAAACACGGCGCATGCTTTTTGCCCTGCTCGAACAAATCACGAACGCGACTTGCCCCGACACCGACGAACATTTCGACAAAGTCGGAACCAGAAATGGAAAAAAACGGCACTCCCGCTTCACCCGCCACGGCGCGCGCCAACAAAGTTTTTCCCGTCCCCGGGGAACCCACCAGGAGGACTCCTTTGGGGATGCGGCCGCCGAGCCTGGTGTATTTTTTCGGGTCCTTTAAAAAGCTCACGATTTCTGAAAGTTCTTCTTTGGCTTCATCCACCCCGGCGACATCGCGGAACATGACCCGGTTCTTGTTTTCCGTCAGCAAACGCGCCCGGCTCTTGCCAAAACTCATGGCCTTGCCGCCGCCCACTTGAATTTGCCGCATCAGGAACAAAAACATGCCGACGATCAAGAGGACAGGCAGCCAATTGACGACCATGGATTGGATAAAATTGGAACTGTCGCCGCGCTCGTAGTTGGGAGTGATGCCGTTCTTAACCAGGAACTCGTAACCCTTGTCGCCGGTGTTCCCAATGATACTGAACTGGCGTCCGTCGTACTGTTTCTCAAATTCAGGCTTCACTTCGCCGCGGATTTCGCCGGTGTCCTGGCGCAAGGTCACTGAAGCGACCTCGCCTTTCTCAACCGCGTGGGAGAACTTTTCGAAGTTGAAATCCGAGATCATTTTCTCGTGCCGGTTTTCAATCGCCTGGAAAAGAAATACGGCCAAAATCACCAACAGAAACCAAAGTGCCAAGGTTTTTTGCGTGTATTTCAATGAGCCTCCAATCAGCGAGCCATGCCATTCTTACTCCGCGGGTCTTATCCCAAGAGCGTCCGTTCCCGCGAACTCTATCATTTGACCCTATTCATTTTACTCTGTTCACTCGATGGGGTCGAGATGTCAGTTCACTCGACGAGGTCGAGATTTAAGGTCGACAATTCACTAATTTTTCACAATACCTCAGTCGAGCCTTTTGCGCCCCCATTTAATCCATCTTTTGGACCAGAATTTGCTCTGCGTTAACTTGCCAGAGCACACCTGCAACTTTGAATATGTGCTCAACCTGCGGATTGTCGAGGCGTTTGCGAATTTCCTCAATATGAGAAAAGCGATAATCACGACCCTTCAGCCGATGGAGAAAGTGCGCCAGAAGCCGCCGGCGATCAGCCACACTCAATCGTAAATAATGCGACATGGGGATCGTATTTCCTTTTGAGAAGGGCAGCGAAAAACTTCTTGCGGCAAGGGTTTCAAGGGATTGGCCGAGTCGAAAGACCGCGCCGGGCACACGCTCCTCAAGGGTGGGCAACCAATGGTGCCGGAGCCAATTGCGGAGATATTGCGGGTTCTCATTGGAAGGATCCTCCAGCCACCGCACTTGGCGATGGGCCAAGTGAAGGCGCAGTGAGTGGCGCGAGTGCTTGAGGAAAGGCCGAAGCCAAGGCTTTTTTTGCATCGACATGGCGGCGAGGCCCTGCTGGCCGGTGCCGCGAATCAAACGCAGAATTTGCGTTTCAAGAAGATCCTCAGCATGGTGGGCCGTGGCCAGCCAGTCCAGCCGGAGTTCTCCTTGCCAGGCGAGCATTGCTTGTCGGCGCAAATCCCGCAGCGCCTTTTCCCCGTGCAGCTCCTCGCTTGATGAAATCGCATGAAAGCACAATCCCTCTTTCTCACTGTACTCCCGCACCCTACTCAAGGATTCGTCCCGAAAACTCCTCAGAAGTCCTGGACCGTGATGGACATGAAGGATGTGAACTTCCAGTCGAAGCGCCTGGCGCAGTTCCGCGAAGACCGAGGCCAGGGCCATTGAATCAGCCCCACCGCTCACCGCAAGGCCGAGGCGCGCGGCCGCCAATCCTTCCTGTTTCCACCAACGGTAAATGCTATGAGAGAGGGGAGTCCAAGGCATGATTTTGTATTAGCCTAGGGGGCTGGATTTATTTTGGGAATTGACGCTCTATCATCCCAGGCATCGAACGCTTGCGGATTTTCAGTTAACCCGACGATGTTCACGAAAAAAGGGGGGCCCATCAATTGAGCCAACCAAGGGCAAAAAATTGCGGCGGACTCGCCCGGATCGACATCCGGCGCAAAGCGAATGGCAATAACAATCCTCTTTCCAGATTTCAGATATTTCAAAATATACTCCTTAACGGAGATATCATAACCGGCATAAGGAAATGGCTCCTTATTCTCCGTCTGCCTGTAGAGCTCTTCGTACATCGATTTTTTGATGTGATACTCTAAATCCAGGCTGAATTGATTCTTCTTAACTTCAATATTCAAAACGACAGCCTTTTGACGAGTTTTCAGATCATTTATAAGGTATGCAAAGACGCCCTCATCGGAAGTCAACCTTACCAAAGCACTACTGGCCGTTGCTGCCATCACTGCGGCCACGTCAACCCCAGCTTCACCCAGTTCGATCAAGGTCGGAACCTTCTCCTGAGGCTCCTGAGGCGGCGACACTCGGGAGCAACTCACCACCGGGGGAGATGTTCTTTTCCTAAGCCATTTCCTAACACTCCACTCCCTTAAATCCCTAAGATTAATGGCTTCCGCCGCTGGCTCGACCAGAACATTTGTGACAACAAAGGTCGCGACAGCGGATGCAAACATGATCGAAGGAAAAAATCTCAAACGCGCCATATTTCAATTCCTCCAGCGTAGGCGGCGGAGCCGCCACGGGCATGGGATGGCGCATACATGGAAAGGTCTCACATGGCAAGCAAACTTGATCACCGCCTACCCGCAGGCGTTTTCGATCACTGCTTGGGGAATTCCTGGGCCACCCGCGGGATATTTTAGAGCGCGCGCTTCCATCAATTGGTCAAGGAAGTTCATCCCCTCTCGATTCAGCCATTCCGGGTCGATCTCGTAAGCGGTATCGCGAACCGCTTCATCAAAGGAAATAAATTCGACTCCTGCTCTTTCGTATTCTGTCAAAAGGCGGTCCATCGCATGAGCATTCATCGCCCCTATATGAACAAGCAACAAGTGGTTGATCTCGCGGTGAAACAAAATTTGCGACAAAGACCGTGATCGCCGCAGCCCTTCCAGGGAAGTCTCGATGTAGCTATCTTCCAGGCTCTTGGCGTCAGCGAATTTGCCGTGGTCGAGGCAGCGAACATAGGGCTCGTTCCAGATGTAGTCCCCAAAATCAATGGTGACTTCCGCGACTCTGTAGCCGTGTTGCCATAAGAAATTTCTGATGCGGTCATCGATGGTGGGCGCCACCTTCACAGTGGCGTTGGCGTTGGCAGCGTCGGCGGGATTGGCATTGGTGTTGGCCTTGGCGTTAACCTGCAAAGTTAACGATAGGAGAACACTCCCCGCCGCCTTGTTGAATTGTCTCATTGAAAAATTGTTCCGCTGAGGGGGGGGGCAGGTCAATAGCTGAAAAATCGCTATTTCAAATGCCGATGACTCCCCCGCGAAGGTTATCCGACAAACACCCATGGCCTAACCATCGACTCAAAGATTCTCGAATGAACTTGACGGAGGAAACACGAAAGAACGCCCTCCGATTATCAAAGGTCCAAAAGATTTTGTTGAAACGCTCCCGCCGCCCACCTTTGGGATTATGATTATTGATTTCAAACATTCGGACCAGCTCAGAGGCGCCCTAAACGCCGACTGGAACTTTGCCCAGATAAGCTTGGTCGACCTCCTGCACGGTCAGCTTCTGGGCCGCTTCGCGCTCTTGCTCGGCCAAAGCGGTGGAGAGGTAACGCTCGGAAGAGCTCGGTACGATGCACACGATCAGCTTGTGTCTGGACTCCGGCCGGGCCGCAACACGCAGGGCCGCCACCACGGCCGCACCGGAGCTAATCCCGACCGGCAGGCCTTCCTTGCGATTGAGGTCCCTGGCCATTTTGATCGCCTCTTCGCTTGCGACCTTTTCAATTCCGTCAATGACTTGGCGATTGAGGACCGGCGGGATAAAGCCAGCGCCAATGCCTTGAATCTTGTGTTTTCCTGCGGGTTCTCCGGAAAGAACGGCGCTCTCCACCGGTTCCACGGCGATCATTTTAAGTGAGGATTTTCGCTTTTTGAGAATCTCACCGATGCCGGTGATGCTGCCGCCGGTTCCCACGCCCGAAACAACAACGTCGACGTGTCCTTCGGTGTCCTGCCAAATTTCCTCCGCCGTGGTCTGGCGATGGATCGCGGGGTTGGCTTGATTTTCAAATTGCCGGGGCATAAAAGACTTCGCAGTTTTTTCGGCGAGCTCCATCGCTTTGGCCACGGCTCCGCGCATCCCCAGGGCCCCCGGGGTCAGAATCACCTCAGCGCCCAAAAGAAGCAGCATCGTCCGACGCTCCATCGACATGGTCTCCGGCATCACCAAAGTCAGAGGGTAACCTTTCGCCGCGCAAACAAAGGCCAGCGCGATGCCGGTGTTGCCGCTGGTCGGTTCAATCACCGTCATCCCGCTCTTGAGTTGGCCTGATCTTTCGGCCTCTTCAACCATCGCCACGCCGATGCGATCCTTGACTGAACTCAACGGATTAAAAAATTCCAGCTTGAGGACCACTTCGCCTGGCAGACCCTTGCCGATATTCTTAAGCCGCACAAGAGGTGTGCGACCCACCGATTTTGTAATGTCTTCGAAGATTTTCATCGTTTTCTCCCTTTGCATCTTTCTTTTCAATCAGCGCCACGAACCACCGTTTTCCAATTGATAAACTCGTTGACTCCCCACTCACCCAGCTCCCGCCCAAAACCGGAGTCCTTCACTCCGCCAAAGGGCAGCCGGGGATCACTGCGAACAAAATCATTGATGGCCACGAAACCGCAATCCAACCGCCGCGCCACCTCGTCGGCCCGTTCGAAATCCTGCGAAAAAACCGCGCCGCCTAAACCATACACCGTTGCGTTGGCCATGGCGATGGCTTGCTCCAATTCGTCATATTCGATCAACAGGGCGACCGGCGCAAAAAATTCCTCGCTTCGAAGTGAGGGTTCGGTCCCCTGGCAAAGCAGAATCTGGGGCGGGAAAAAGGCTCCGCCGCGCGCTTCCATCTCCTTGGTCCAAAGCCGGCGGGATCCTTCTTTTTGAATCTGTTCGAGTTGCCGTCTGGTGTTCTCGAGAATTCGCCGGTGCGCCAACGGTCCCAGGCGGGTCGACTCCTCCTGCGGCAGGCCGATCCGCGGGGCCGTCATCCGCTCCATCAAGAGCTCGGCGAAGTCTTTTCGCAAGCCTCGTGGAAGCAAAAATCTCTTGGCGGCGATACAGCTTTGCCCATTGTTCAACAGCCGACTTTGCGCGCAGAGGGACGCCGCCTGAGGCAGGTGGGCGTCCTCCAGGATCAAGTAAG
>PSRN01000290.1 GCA_003176075.1 Bdellovibrio sp. | reverse complement strand
CGGCAGTTGGGGTGGGGCCTCTTCCGGCCGAGTGAACGTGACTGCGCGAGGCACGCTTGCCTTCGACGCCAATGCCAACTTTACGCTTTCGGCGTGGCTCAACCCGGATGTCGCCTATAAGGTGGTTGGCGATGACCACTCCCTCCCGGTTTATATCGGTACCAACGGCGGTTATGCGCTCAATTATTGGTTTCGCGACGCCAACAGCAGTCCCGGGCAGTTAACCTTTTACCGGTACAATGGCTCATCCGTGGTTTCTGCCGACACACCAGGCCGGGTCATTAAGGGCAATCGTTACCAAAATGTCGTGGCCGTCAAGAATGGTTCAAACCTGACTCTTTACCTTGATGGTCAAGTGATCGCGACAGGGAAGGATATCACGTTCACTGGCCAAACCGTGACCACTGTCACTTTAAACAATAACGGCAACTATTCGGGCGGCATCGATGAGGTGGCGATTTGGAACCGCGTGCTTACGGACGGTTCGTCGTCGACGCCCAACGAAATTCTGGAGCTTTATCGCCGAGGTGCCAACCGGGCCGGCTTCCAATATCGAACTTGCAGCCTCCGCGATTGCTCGGACAAAGCGACCGCGAGTTGGATAGGTCCAGATGGTACGAACCGGACTTGGTTTTCCGAGCTGCAAAACATGTCCGCGATCACCGCCAGCGGCGACGGAAGTGGAACCATCAACCTCACGGGTCCTCTCATGAACTTCGCCAATTGGGTGAGTGCACTGCCGAAGTGGAAATTCAGTCCAACGCCAGCTCTATATTTTCAGTACCGCGTTTGGCTGGAATCTGACGACGAGAACAACCTGTGCTCCGGCGCACCTTGCCTGCCACAAATCTCTACGATCAGCACATCAACTGGCGGATAGGTTCACTGCCACCGCACTGATATGATTTCTAGTTGATGAACACTAACATAATTACACGCTCTTCACTCACGCCGGATTCCAACCAAGCAAAGGTTTGGCGAGCAAGAGAAACCAATGGCATTCCGCTTGCTTTTACCGTGGCTATGATCACTCGAATGAGCTATGCCATGGCCGTCCTGTCAATCTTTTTGACGTTGCCATCATTTGCCGTCAGGTGCAGCGATGTCTCATCAACGAATACAGTTCACTCGAGGGCTGACCGGGTTCGGATACGCGCGCTGAATTTGGCTCGCGAAATCTTTGGTTACTTTCCAGGTTTAGCCCTGGGCGAGAACGACATTGACTTCGTGATTTCTGAAGATTTTGGCTGGTCCGACTATGTCGAAGGAAAACTTAATTCATTGTTCGCAGCCCTTCACATCGCGACCGTCTTTGTAGGGATCAAAGGAGAGACGGATTGGAAGCGCATCGACCCGTTTCTTGGACACGAGATTCTTCATATTGTTTTCATGCGCCTCATTGAGAAAGATCCGGCATTGTTAGAGATCCTAAAAATGCGCTATCCCACCGTCGCGGGCCAGCCAAACTGGTCTCCGCAAATGATCGCATCTTTAATTGCTTCGGTCCGAGAAAATCAGGAATACAAGCAGGTGTTTGTCGCGGCGGTCCTGGCGCGTTTTCGGAAGAAAGTGAGTTTACCTGAACCTGATGGCCTAGCAAACAAACTGGAGGAGAAGCTTGAGAGCTTCGCTGGGGAGGTGGAATACCTGCACGAAGTCGTAAAAGCAATAGAGGCTCAAAATGAATTGTTTGCCGACGAAATTCTTTTCTTGATCAGAAAAGATCCGAGCGTTATAGCAAACGCAATGGGTTACCCCCGGGAAGGCCCATTTCAGATAATTCAAGGAAAAATCGACCGAATCCACGGCCCCAGACCAAGGGATGGGTCCCAAACCTTCAACTTCAACCGGATCAAGCCCACCTCAGACCCCCATCTCGTATTCGACGGGATCAGAAGCGCGCTTTGGGAACTCATTGGAAAAAGATTTAAGAACCTCTCCATTGAACAAATCGGTCAAGCCATTGCCACCGCATCTTTGAAGTTTGATATCGAAAAACTCAATAGATTTCATGCTGCCGGGATGTGGGCCTCGCAAGCTGACGACAGTCGATTGTTCTTCAGGCTCATTGTCGAAGAGCTAAAATTTCAAAATCAGAACTAGAAGTGAACCAGAGGAATCTCACCACGGAAGTCCCGCCCCGCCGTTTGCGCCGGCGTCTCGTGGGCGATGTGCATCGTTTGAAAAAAAATCACAAATTCACTGGTTGGTCCCGCAAACAGTTGTGAGATTTCAAGAGTGACTGCATATTGCCTCGGATCGATAAGCTGCAGATCAGCTGCAGATAAACTCATTTAAGAGGAAACTGAAAAAATTTGAAAGGGAGCTATGTTATGAAAAATGTCTTCTTGACCTTGTGTGTGACCTTGTCGATATCAAGTTTTTCATGGGGCTACGATTATACAAAACCATACACCTCGCCGACCGGAAAGGAAGAAATCCTAAAGATCGATACCTGCCAGATTTCTGATGGGTACAACAATCTTTACAATATCTCCGTGCCGGTGGTGACAATTAATTATGAAGCATGCGCACAGACCATGACTCAAGAGTATGGATACACCAAACGGAGTTATTGGGCTGATAAATCCGAAGCAATACCTGGTACGGAAAAGTACTCAGCGGAAATTCGCAGAGACAAAAAAACTTTTGAGGTCGATGCCTTTGATCTCAACAGAATACTAGGTAATTCGCCCGATCTATCCAAGGTGAACACAAGAGATTTCTCCAAGAACTTGATGACCCTCGTGCAAATAGTCAGCAAAAGATGTAGTGACTTCGTTTGGAGCGCAAGGCAAGAGATGAGTCGCAATCAAGGTCGATGCGAATCAGGCAACAAATAAGCGCACCACCTAATATTCAGACCGGGTTCTTTAGTTCATCCAGCTCATCACTCAACAGTTGAATTGGTTGCTAAGCTTCACCAGCCGATCAGGCTTATGAACACAATACCGCTTGCGCTTGCTTGATTTGCCTGACGATCGCCTCGGCGGCCGTGCCGCCGATCGAGCGTCGACGATTGACGACATCGCGAAAATCAAGCCGCTGCATACTTGCGGAATCAAACATCGGATGAAACTGGCGCAAATCCTTGACTTCGAGGACCTCCAGCTTGCGGTCGGTTTGGATGCACCATTTGACCAAATGGCCGACCGCTTCGTGGGCTTCGCGAAAAGGCACGCCCTTGGCCGCGAGGTCATCGGCCAAATCGGTGGCGTTGGAAAAATCACCAGCCAAAGCCGCGTTCATTCTCTCCGGTTTCCACCGCAAAGTCTGTAGCGTGAGCGTCATCATCTGGACACAGGTGGAAACGGTATCGCAGCCTTCGAACAAATGAATTTTATCTTCTTGCATGTCCCGATTGTAGGCCAGGGGCAAGGCCTTCATCATGGTTAATGCGCCCATCAACGCGCCGTAGACCCGGCCCACCCGGCCCCGGATCAATTCGGCGACGTCAGGATTTTTTTTCTGCGGCATGATCGACGACCCCGTCGTCACCTCGTCACCCAATTCCACGAAGCCAAATTCAGGGGTGCTCCACAAAATCAACTCCTCGCAAAAGCGCGACAGATGCATCATGATGATCGAGGCGCAAGACAGAAATTCAATGACAAAATCACGATCCGCGACGGCGTCCATGCTGTTGGGCGCGATTTCGCGAAATCCCAGTTCGGCGGCGGTTTGCTCGCGATCAATCGGAAATCCAGTCCCCGCGAGGGCCGCGGAGCCGAGGGGCAAACTGAGGAGTCTCGCCAATCCCTCTTGCAGCCGGCCGCGATCCCGCTCGAGCATCCAAAAATAAGCCAACAGATGGTGCGCCAGACTCACCGGTTGGGCGTGTTGCAAATGGGTCATCCCCGGGAGCAAGGTTGCCACATGGGACTCGGCCTGTTCCAAGAACTCGGCTTGCAGTTTCTTGATGTCGGCAAGCAACGCCAAACCCCGGCGATGCAAATACAGTCGCGTATCCGTGGCGACTTGATCATTTCGACTGCGCGCCGTGTGCAGTTTGAGCGCCGCCAGGCCGATTTTTTCCGCCAGGCGCTTTTCGATCTCTCCGTGGATATCCTCAGCCCGCGGATCAAAAGCCCACTGGCGGGACTGAATCTCATCCTTGATCTCGCACAGTCCGCCAATGATGAGGCGTGCGTCCTCAGCCGTCAAAATTTTTTGCTGACCCAACATCCGGGCATGGGCGATCGAGGACAGGAGGTCCACTTCCCAAAGCCTGCTGTCACTGTCGATCGATGAAGAGAAGGCGGCGAATCCGGAGTCGGTCGCCTTTTCAAATCGTCCGCCCCACAGCGGCTTCATTGCGGTTGCGCGCGCGCTTGATTTCTTCGCGCCTGGTCAGAGTAAAAGCGGGACTGCAAACCGAAGTTCTTCACCGACCCCGTGCTCTCACGTTGATCGAAATCAGTGGTGTCAAAGGAAGCGAGAGATTCACTGTACAGAGCCCAGGGCGAACGACGTCCGACAACGGTGACTTGACCCTTGAAAAAGCGCAGGGTCACTTCTCCGGTCACCCGCTGTTGCGTCGAGGCGATGAAAGCTTCGAGATCGCCTTTGAGAGGATCCCACCACAGGCCCTCGTAGGCCAGCCGGCTCCACTCCTGGTCCACCCAAGCCTTGCAACGGATTTCATCGCGCGTGAGCACGAGATTTTCCAAAGCCTTGTGAGCCTTTAAAAAGACGGTGGCCGCTGGACACTCGTAGTTTTCACGGACTTTTAGACCCATCATGCGATCTTCCATAATATCGATACGGCCTATCCCATGAAGGCCGGCCACTTCGTTCATCCGCTCCACCAGTTTCGCCGGCGACTCATCAATCGCCACCGGCACGCCGCCGGCAAATTCCACTGTCAATTGAACTGGCAGCGACTCAGCCTCTTGCGGTGAGCGGGTCCACTGGAAGATTTCTTCCGGCGGGGCAAAGTCGGGTTCTTCCAGCCGCCCGCCTTCAATCGACCGGCCCCACAAATTCTCATCGACCGACCAGATTTTGGCGAGCGACTGTTGGATTGGAACGTTGTTTTGTTGGGCGTACTCGATCTCCCATGAGCGAGTCAGATTGCGTTCACGGATCGGGGCGTGAATCACCGCCGTGGGCAACAGGGTCCGGATCGCAAATTCAATGCGATATTGGTCATTGCCCTTGCCGGTGCACCCATGAGCGAAAGAACTCACGCCGAGCCGCTTCGCAACTTCCACGGCTTTGGCGGCAATCAGCGGGCGGGCAATCGAAGTGGACATCGGGTAACCCTGGTAGTCGCCATTGGCTCTTACGGCCGGCCAGCAATACTGCGCGATGAATTCTTCCCGCGCATCCACGGTATAGTGCTCTGTACCCAGAATACGCGCCTTCTCTTGCGCTTGCGCAATATCTTCGCGCGACTGACCCACATCAACGGTCACGGTCACCACTTCGCGGTAGCCATATTCCTGCCGCATCAGCGGGATGCAAATCGAAGTATCAAGACCGCCACTGTAGACCAGGAGGACTTTCTTGTTTCCAGCGGACGGTACGGTCGTTTGAGACATGGATGACTCCTAGCGTGGGCGGCGCTGCCCAAGTCGGTGCCTCCAGCACCTCCGCAGACGCCGCGGGCATGTTATTCAAGCCCATTGATGCATTCGAATATTTATGCAGTCAATCTTATTTCACCCGTGGCGGCTTCGCCGCCCACGCTCCTATAATACTTGACATTTTGTTCTTTCATGTTTATGCATATCATTGCATAGTTATGCATTACGATCCAGCGAACCCCTACCGGCTAGCGAATATGGAAAGCAGCCAAAAACAACGGAGGATTTAACATGCGATTTAAGAAGAAAGTTGGAGTTTTCACCCCACTGCCCGGCCCCTCCGTGCGTCACTTTTTAACTGGCGAGGAATTCAGCTCCGGGGAAATCGCCCGCCTCCTTGAGGAAGCTGAAATTCTGCGCCAGAGCCGTACCGCCGACAACAGCAAACCCTTGGCTGGCAAGACCGTGGCCTTGATTTTTGAGAAGCCATCTTTACGCACGCGCCTGAGCTTCACTGTCGGCGTGCAAGAGATGGGGGGCCACATCGTCGAGTTGGCCGGCAACCAGAAGAAGAGCGAAGACCCCGAGGACGCCATCCGAGTTCTGCAAGGCATGGTTCACGGGGTGATGATTCGAACTTTCACCCATGAAACGGTGGAACGCATGGCTCACCAGTCGCAAATCCCGATCATCAATGGATTGACCGATAGTCATCACCCTTGCCAGGCGCTGGCCGACCTATTGACCCTCCGTCAGCGGTTCGGCCGATTGCGAGGCCTCAACCTGGCTTACATTGGCGACGGCAACAATGTCCTTCATTCGCTGCTCCTGATGTCACCGGCCGCCGGGGTCAACGTCCAGTTTTCTTGCCCGCCAGGCTACCAGCCCGATGCGCAAATTTTACGACGAGCCCAGACACGTGCTGAACAACACGGCACTAAAATCAGCATTCTCCCACACGCCGCCGCCGCGGCTGAAGGAGCTCACGCACTTTATACCGATGTGGCGATCAGCATGGGCTTTGAGAGTGAGATGGAGCAGCGACGGACGGCCTTCAAGGATTATCAAATCAATTTGCAATTGTTGGGACGCGCCCGACCGGATTGCATAGTCATGCACTGCTTGCCCATGAATAAGGGCGAGGAAATCACCCAGGAAGTGGTCGACCATCCACGAGCTGTTTTGTTTCAACAAGCCGAAAACCGCTTGCACGCGCAAAAAGCTCTGATGCGATCACTCTTTACGGCAAAGAGCAATATCCGTTCACTGCGGAGAGAAGCGCTTAACAGCGAGAGGTCGGCATTGTAGAGTGCGGGCCATGACCGCCATGGAACCCCGACTGACCGCTTTGCGACGGCTTCTCTCTGAAGGACTGGCCTCCACCCAAGAAGAGCTGGTGCGCGAGCTGCGCAATTTAGAATACAATGTTACCCAAAGCACCATTTCGCGCGACCTGCGACGATTGGGCGCGGTGAAGTTCATTGATCACACCGGCAGGACCGCCTACCGCCTGCCAGCAGATTTGCCCGAAAGGGCGCCAGTCAGTCATGATGGACTTTCTGAACACGTCATCAGCGTCGAATACAACAGCTCGATGGCGGTGATTCATACCCTTCCGGGTTCCGCCAGTTTGGTGGCGCGTTTTTTGGATCAGACCAAACCCGGCGGCGTGATGGGCACAATTGCCGGCGACGACACGATCTTTGTCGCGCTTCCCTCAAAGCCGGCCGCATCTGTCGTGGTTTCTCAAGTGACCACCGCCTTGCGCAGTCAAGGTTGAGTGGGACCCTCCACACCCCAACGCTTATTTCAAAATTTCAATGAGAATGAGATTGGATCTGGCAAATTTCCTTGCCACCAAATGAAGTCCCTTGCCGATGTTTGTTCTGATCACGGATTCTTCAGCATTATTGCGAAAAGCCGCGATGACTGATTTGATAAAATCATCGAAGCCACGGGCCGTCTGATGAGCGACACAAAGAAACTTGCGACCAGCTTTATTGACTTTCAAGGTCCTTCCCAAATCATCGATCAAGAATATCGGTTCGTGAAGATTTTCAAAAAAGCTAAAACCGTACTCAGCGATACAATCGGCGACGGCGTATTTCATAATGACCACCTCTAAAGGCCATCTTACTCCTCCGCCGCGCGGAGAGGAGTAAAAAGAGCATCAAAATTATTAAATTAATGAATTCAACGGCTTAATGGCAATCGCTCGACCAGACGGGAGGCACCCCTGACAGCCGACGCTGGTTCGCAAGATTGCCAACTGGGCTGAGGCGTTTCTTTCCGACCGATCCAATCATTTCCAGAAACTCTTCATGATTTCAATAAGGTCTTCACCAGCGGCAGTCGCTAACTTCTTATTTTCAGCTTCGACAATATGTTCGCGAATATGATCTTCGACGACTTCGCCCATGAGCCCATTGAGAGCCCCTCGACACGAGGCCAGCAGCAGCATGACCTGATAACAATCCTCGTCCGCCTCCACGGCTTTCGCAAAGGCATCGAGCTGGCCCTTCAGTCTGTTCACGCGGGCAAGAATTTTTCCCGTCTCTCTGGCGGAGTGTGGCATACCCCCCACCCTATATAGCCTAGGGGGCTACATTACAAGCGGTACATCGTTTATTTCTATTGCGACAGTGAAAAAAGAGGCGTATGCGGTAAAATGTATGATGAGTCACCTTGCGTTTGTTGAAAATTTTTTTCTGGCGGTGCTTTTGGGATCCGTGATTGGCGTTGAACGCCAATGGCGCCAACGCCATGCCGGTCTTCGAACCAATTCCCTCGTGGCCGCGGGCTCTGGACTCTTTGTGCTGCTGTCGCAAATGATCCCCACAGGAACCGACCAAAGCCGAATCGCGTCCTACGTCGTCTCTGGAGTTGGCTTTCTCGGGGCCGGCGTGATCATGCGCGATGGGACCTCGGTCCGAGGTTTAAATACGGCGGCCACCTTGTGGTGCTCGGCAGCTGTTGGCTGTTTGGCCGGCTATGGTCTTCACCTCGAGGCCGCCATCGGCGCTCTCACAGTTGTGACCATGAATATTTGCCTGAGACCGCTGGCGAAGGTGATCAATCGCCAGAACAATACTTCTATCGAACAAGATTTCTATTACCGGGTGACCGTGGTCTGCAAAGAGGAATCCGAGAACCCCATTCGGTATCTGCTTCTTCAAGCGGTCAGCGCGACAACCCTGGTTTTGCAAAATCTCAAGAGCGTTGATCTGAACAATGGCTCTCACACCGTCGAAGTTTCAGCGGATGTTGAAAGTCCCACGAATCAAAATCAACTTCTTGAGCAAATCGTGAGCCGATTAGGTCTCGAAAAGGGAGTTTCTTCGGTCGCCTGGAAAGCCAAAAACCTTAGTGAGGATGGAGCATGAAACAGCTGTTGGCTGACAATCGTGTTGACTCGCCATTCTGTTGACTTAGCATTCTGTTGACCCAAAGAAAGAAATCCCAAGAAAGGATATCAAATGCGAAATCTCTTGTCTTTGCTAATTTTTTTTGGCTTAGAAACTTCCTCCATCGCCAAAGTCATCGGTCAAGCGGTGACCTATAAGGAAGGCTCGACGGAATTGGAAGGCTATCTGGCTTACGACGACACCAAGACGGGGAAACTCCCAGGCGTTCTAGTCGTTCACGACTGGATGGGCGTTGGACCCAACGTCAAACGAAGAGCGGAGCAGTTGGCGCAACTGGGATACGTGGCTTTTGCCGCTGACGTCTACGGCAAAGGGGTACATCCCACCGACCCCAAAGCAGCTGGTGAAACGGCTGGGCGCTACAAAGGTGATCGCAAACTCTTCCGCGCCCGCGTGCTCGCCGGCCTGGAGGAGCTTAAGAAAAACAAATCCGTGGACAACCAAAAACTTGCAGCCATTGGTTATTGCTTTGGAGGGACGGGAGTGCTGGAACTGGCGCGCTCCGGGGCCCCGGTCGTGGGAGTCGTGAGTTTTCATGGCGGCCTTGAAAGCCCGACTCCGCAAGACGCCAAGAATATCAAGGGAAAAGTTCTCGTTCTCCACGGGGCCGATGACCCCTTCGTACCGGAAAAAGACGTGAAAGGCTTTGAAGATGAGATGCGCGCGGCCGGCATTGATTGGGAACTGGTGAAGTACTCCAAAGCCGTGCATGCCTTTACCATCCCCGAAGCCGGAAGTAATCCCAAAACGGGAGCGGCATACAATGCGGAGGCGGATCGACGATCCTGGATCGCCATGCAGAACTTTTTCGGTGAGATATTCAAATAGTGGGGAGCCCACGAACGGACCGCCCTTCACCGTGGTGACACTCTGGCCCGCGACCTGCGGGTCTCCCTTTTCTCGCATGCCTTTCACCCTTGTTTGCAGAACTTTTCGACTGAATTCACGCTTCCGCATAAATATCTTTACGGAGTCATTTCACTTTTGATTCAATTGGAGGCTCGGATCGCTAATTCTTAGCTTGGGGGCGGACAATGAATATAAAGACCACAAAATCCAGGCACTTTGATCTCCGCACAGCCGACGGAATTTGCGACTGCTTTGTCGCCTATCCGGAAGGCCAACACCCTGCCGTTCTTTTTTATATGGACGGTTTCGGCCCGCGCCCTTGGCTTTTTCAAATGGTGAAAAAGCTGGCATCCCACGGATATTTTGTTTTCCTTCCCAACAGCTTTTATCGGATAAAGCGTGCGCCAATGGTTAATCTGCCGTTTCCGCTAAAGGTCGAGGATTTGCCCAAGGCTCGAGAGACTTTGATGTCGCTCGTTCGTTCATTCAATCACCAAGACGCGATGAGGGATGCGGGAGCCTACCTTGATTTCCTCGCCAAGCAACCTGAGGTTCGGCCTGGACCAGCGTGGG
>PSRN01000147.1 GCA_003176075.1 Bdellovibrio sp. | reverse complement strand
TTTCGCTCCAAACGAATCACCTCGCAATTTTGATAGCGCTTGGGAAAATCCAAAATATGCGTCACCTCGGCGCCCCGCCATCCGTAAATCGACTGATCATCGTCGCCCACCACCGCCAGGTTGCGATCCTTGTTCATAATGGAGTCAATCAATTCCATCTGCAGCGAGTTGGTGTCTTGAAACTCATCGACCATCAAATACCGCAAACTCTGATGAAGGGCTTCTTTGATCTCCGGATGTTCATTCAGCAGTTCCAGGGGCTTTAATAAGAGGCCCTCGAAGTCAACCACGCCAAGCGACTGCAGCCGCTTCAAGTAACGGTCCTTCAGAACTTCCGCCACGTCCCTGTATTCGTCTTCCGCCGGGGACCTGAATCTTCCCACCAAGCGCAGTTCGTTGATCAGGGAAAGAAGCTTCTCCAAATCAAACTTGTCGCGTCCCGGGACTGAAAGCGTGCGGAGCAAGTCCTTGAGAACAGCTTGCCCGTCCGAGTGGTCGATAATGCCAAAATGAGAAGGCAATCCCGCCTGGCTGGCGTGTCGGCGCAAAAGGTTCAGCCCGAAGCTGTGAAACGTGCCGGCCCAAAGGCCGCGCGAACTTCGCCCCAGTTTCTGTTGCACCCGGTGCTTGAGCTCACGGGCCGCCTTGTTGGTGAAAGTCAAAACACAAATAGAATCAGCCCGCACTCCCGACTCAATCAATGAACCGGCGCGCGCGACCAAAACGGTGGTTTTGCCGGACCCCGCACCGGCCAAAATCAGCAGTGGCCCCTCACGGTAGAGGACAGCCCGCTGCTGCTCGGGATTTAAAGACTGCAACCATCGTGACATGTGAAAGAGCGGATCCGTCTCAAAATGAATTTATTGGCGGTTGTGCACAAGATTCCGAACTTCATCCTGAAAGACCACTTCGATTTTTTCCGGAAAGGACGTGCGGATGATGCCGATGCCGAACTTTGGATGATTCACTTTTTGATGGATCGAGAAAACCATCTTCATATCGTACTTTTGCGGCTGAGCTCCCTGAAATTCCGCCAGCAGTTTTTCGTATTCCTGACGGTGTTCGTCGGCCTTGTTCGCCGCCCGCGAGGATTTCTTTTTGGCTGGCTTGCTCCCCTCAGCGGCAGCACCAGCAGCACTAGCACCAGCAGCACCAGCAGCAGCACCTGCCCCGGCCCCCGCTGCCTTCTTCGCGGCAGCTCCCTTGGCTCCGCCGAATTTGTGCGTTTTAGTGGAGCCGCAGACCTCGCACTTGAGTTTTGCCGAGGTCGCTGAAACATGCGCCAGCACCGTGTGATACCTTTCAGCTCCACATTTCTTGCACTCGACAAAGACTGATTTTGCCACTTCAGGCAGTTGAACGGTTTCAGCCATAACTTCCTTTCAAACGGTAAAGAGTCAGAGGTTCAGTGAGTTTCTTCTCGCTCAGCTCCGCCGCGCTCAAATAAAAAGGGCCCTCGCCGCCTTGAATTCTCCGCTGGATTGCGATTTGGCTGGTGGAGCTCATCGGATCAATCATAGCCCCTGACGGCTCATATTTCTGCAAAAAACTGTCATCCCGCTCACGGGTAAAAAACTTTTCCCAGACTTTGGGATCCACTTGTGAGCGATAAGTCATGGTTTGGGCATGGGTGTGGACAGGGGTATAGGCCGTCAGGATCTGCAAATGACCAAAATGGGTGTGGAGCTTTAAGGCTGGCCCTCCCCACTGCGTTATCCCGCAGCAGCTCTCGACATTGGCATACCAAAGTCCAAAAGCTTTGGAGAGAAAACCCAATCCGTACAAACGATGGTCCTCGCCAATCAAGGAGTTCACCGCGCACAGGTTATGGGCGACCCATTCCCCTTTTTTCATGGTTGGAATAATGATGAAGAGAGACAAGGGCGACCAATCAAAATCGGCTTTCCAGCGCAGGACTTGCCTGATCGCCGAAGGCATCTTGGCGCTTTTCATGGCAAAGCCAGCGACAAAGCCTGGCATCACCGCGCAATCGTAAAAGACCCAGCGCGGAATCGCCAATCCCGCCGGTCCAAAAGCATTGTTCTCCAAGTGATAGATCTGCTCGGCGAATTCAAGCTGATCCAGGTCCAGGGGATCTTTGAACACCGGTTCGTAGGGAAACCAGTCCAAGCGATGGCGGGTTCCAGGCTGCTGGATGCGGTTTTCGCCGCGAACGTAGACATAGGGCAAGATATCCCCCGTCTGCATCAGCTCCAACCATTTTGCCTTTGCCAGAATCCTGTTCAACTGACCTCTCTATTGACTGCGGGGTCCCACCATCTCCTCGGGCTTTACGAACTTATCAAATTGTTCGGCGGTTAGGAAACCCAATTTGACCGCTTCCTCCTTTAAGGTGGTGCCGTTCTTGTGGGCGCTCTTGGCGATTTGGGCGGCTTTGTCGTAGCCAATGTGAGGATTGAGTGCAGTCACCAGCATCAGCGAATTGTCAAGATGTTGGCGGATCCGTTTCACATTGGCGACGATTCCGGTCACGCAGTGGTCAGTGAAACTTTCGCTGGCGTCGGCCAGCAACCGCACGCTATTGAGGACGTTAAAGAGAATCATCGGCTTAAAGACGTTGAGTTCGAAATGGCCAGTCATGCCGCCGACGGATACCGCCACGTCGTTCCCCACAACCTGAGCGCAAACCATGGTCATCGCTTCGCTTTGGGTGGGATTGACTTTGCCTGGCATAATCGAAGACCCAGGTTCATTCTCGGGCAGCTGCAGCTCCCCGAATCCGCTGCGGGGACCGCTCCCCAGAAGGCGGATATCATTGGCGATTTTCATTAAGGAGACGGCCAGGGACTTGAGCGCTCCGCTGACCTCCACCATGGCATCTTGGGTGGCCAGGGCTTCAAACTTATTTTCGGCTGAAATAAAGGGGAGTTGAGTCTCGGCGGCGATGGCTTTGGCGACCTCCACCGCGAATTGGGGGTGGGTGTTAAGTCCCGTGCCCACCGCCGTGCCGCCGATGGCCAGTTCGTAGAGATGACTTAAGCTGTTTTGCAAACGAGTGATTCCGTGCTTCACTTGGGTGGCGTAACCGGAAAACTCCTGCCCCAGCGTCAAAGGGGTGGCGTCCATCAAGTGGGTGCGCCCGATCTTCACGATCGCGCTGAATTCATTTTGTTTTGCCTCCAGGGCCTGCCGCAGCTTTGTCAGGGCGGGGAGGAGCCGCCGGTGGATTTGCTCTCCCACCGCGATATGCATCGCCGTCGGGAAGGTGTCGTTGGAGCTTTGCCCCTTGTTCACGTCATCATTGGGATGAATTTCCTTGCTCGGGAGTTTGATCCCTTGCAAATCCATGGCCCGATTGGCGATGACTTCATTGGCATTCATATTCGTTTGCGTTCCTGAACCGGTTTGCCAAACCACCAGGGGAAAGTGCGGGTCCAACTTTCCAGCGATAACCTCTTCGGCGGCTTGGACAATGTATTTGGCCTTCTTCTCATCCAAAATCCCCAACCTTTGATTGGTGATTGCCGCCGACTTCTTGAGAATTCCGAACGCCCGAATCATTTCACGGGGGAAGCGATCGCCGCCAATCTTAAAATTCTCGAGGGATCTTTGCGTTTGCGCGCCCCACAGTTGTTGGCTTGGAACTTTCACTTCGCCCATGGTGTCTTTTTCAATTCGAAATTCCATTGTTAGGGTGCCTCCTTATTGGTCCGATGAACCAGGCCCACCGCCGCTTGATCGGTGGGATAGATGACAATTTCCTGAACGTTGACGTGCGCGGGACGATCGACCACCCACTCAATGGTCTCAGCAATGTCCTCAGCGCGCAGAGGCTGCAATTTGGCATAAACATTTGCAGCTTTTTGCGGATCCCCCAAGCGCACCAAACTGAATTCGGTTTCGACCATGCCAGGCTCCACGTTGGTGACCCGCAGGGGCGTGCCCAAAAGATCCATCCTGAGTCCTTCAGTCAGCGCGCGAACCGCGAACTTGGTGGCGCAATAAACGCCACCGCCTGGATAAACCCAACGACCCGCCACCGATCCGATATTCACAATGTGTCCCCGCCCCCGCGCCAGCAGAAACGGCAGACAAAGCCGGGTCAAATAAAGGAGACCCTTCACGTTCGTGTCGATCATCTCTTGCCAATCCTCGACCACGGCGTCTTGCATCTTCTCCAGACCGCGCGCCAAGCCCGCGTTATTCACCAGAACTTCCAAGTCACGAAAAATCAGTTCATTCTCCCGCACAAACTTCGCAAGAGACGCATAATCGCGAATATCCAGCGGCGCGAGCAACGTCGCTGCCGTTTTTTCGAGTTCGCCGGCCAATTGTTTGAGGCGGTCTTTGCGACGGCCAAGGAGGATCAGGTTAAAACCCCGCTCCGCCAGGCGACGCGCCGTCGCCGCCCCAATGCCAGCGGTTGCTCCGGTGATGCAAGCCCATTTCTTCATATGCCCGTGGCGGCCTTCGCCGCCCACGCTGCCTCCCACTTCTTCATGCTTTGACTGTACTTGAAGTGGCGCGAACTGCGAAAGGCTTGACTCTCCTCGCAAAACAGGAAAGCAAAGAGAGGTGAAGTACTGGCTGATGAAATCCGAACCCGGGGTCTATTCAATCGATACCCTTCAGCGGGAGGGACAAACCCTGTGGGAAGGGGTGCGCAACTATCAGGCGCGAAACTTCATGATGAAAGACATGAAGGTCGGGGACATGGTTTTGTTTTATCACTCCAACGCGGAGCCCTCGGGTGTGGCTGGCCTCGCGCAAGTCAGCTCCCCCGCCGTCGCCGATCCCAGCCAGTTTAAGCGAAGATCCAAGTCTTATGATGCAAAGAGTTCAACAGAGTCGCCGCGCTGGTTTTGCGTTTCGGTTCGCTTTGTTAAAAAGTTCGAACGTTTCGTCAGCCTGGCGCAATTGCGGCAAACCCCAGGTCTCGCGGCCATGAGGCTTTTGCAAAAAGGCCAGAGGCTTTCAATCATGCCAGTGACAGGGCAAGAATTCGAGCGGATTTGCAGTCTCGCGAGCACAGCCCCTCGCCCATGACTGACTGCGGAGGTGCCAAAGACACCGACTTGGCAGTTGAAATTCATTTGGCCCCCATGGAGGGGGTGGTCGATGCGGTGGTGCGGGACCTGTGGACCCGCATTGGCGGCTACTCTCTTTGCGTGACTGAGTTCCTTCGTATCACTCATCAGCTGTTACCGGAGTCGGTGTTTCACCGCCTGTGCCCTGAGCTGGCCAATGGTTCCCGCACGCCCGCCGGGATTCCCGTCCTCGTGCAACTGCTTGGTGGCGACCCCCAGTGTCTCGCGGAGAACGCCGCGCGCGCCGCCGCGCTGGGCGCCTTGGGCGTGGATCTCAACTTCGGTTGCCCGGCCGCGACCGTCAATCGCCATGACGGCGGGGCGAACCTGCTGCAATATCCTGAACGGATCCTCCGCATCGTCGAGGCGGTTCGCCAGGCTGTCCCGGCGTGCTGCCCGGTCAGTGCTAAAATTCGCTTGGGCTTTGACGACCCGAAGCTTTGTCTGGCGAACGCCGAAGCCACCGCCGCTGGGGGAGCCAGCCAATTGACCGTCCACTGCCGAACCAAGAAACAAATGTACTTGCCGCCAGCCGACTGGAGTTGGATCCCCCGCATTCAAGAAAGAGTGAAAATTCCGGTTGTCGCCAACGGCGAGATCTGGACCCGCGACGACTTTGTCGCGTGTTTACGCCAAACCCAGGCACGCAAGTTCATGATCGGCCGCGGTGCCTTGTCCAACCCCTATTTGGCTCTTGAAATGGGGGGCCAAAGGCCAGCCCGGTGGGAAGACATCGCGCCTTGGTTGGGCGTTTTTTTTGATCGTGAGGAGAAGCTGCACTCCGCCCGGTACGCCTTGGCCCGCAGCAAGCAGTGGCTTAAATATTTAAGCCTCCAGCGCCACCGCACCGACTTGAGTAGCGCCGCTGCCGCGGCCGAACTATTTGAGCGGCTTAAGACACTTGAATGCCCCAAGCTCTTTCGTCATCAACTATCTGCTTGTGTCCCCCCGGAATTTTTGCCACGCTCAAATAACCTACCATTGAAGGAAGGAGCTTCGCCGTGAAATCATCTTCGATGTCAGTCACCTTTCTTTTGGCCTTGTCGGTTTTATCGAACGTATCCGTGGGTTTGATTTTTCTTTCCTGCTCGTCAAAAGAAACAAAACCGGGCCAGACCGCGGCAGGTACGGCCGCGACAGCGACAGCGAATAACGGTGTGGCTTTGTCGTCCACCATGCAGAAGCTCAAAAACGCGCTCGAAAATTTACTCCCGGACCTGGCGGACTCCAAGGGCTTTCAGGATCCAGCCAACCACGATCGCCTGCAAAAAGAAATTGGCGATCTGGCCGCCATTGCCAGTAAGGTCTCCCATAACCCGATCAAAGAAAAAATGGATCCTTCCTTTGCCTTCCTGTCCGAAGGCTTTAATGAAGAAATCAACCGCGCGAGCGAAGCGTTCAACACCGGAAAGGTGGAATTCGCGAGGTACAGCCTGATGAATGTCAACTCATTCTGCATCGAATGCCACACGCGCACCTCCACCGGCCCGGCCTTCGACAGCGCGGCGATCGACCAGAAGCTCAGCAAACTGAAGCCGCTTGAGCGCGGTGAGTTCTTGCTGGCGACCCGGCAATTCGACGAGGCGGCCAAGCAGTTTGAAGCCATATTGGAGAATCGACAGGAGCGCTTTCAATTCTTAGAGTTCGATCGCGCCCTCCGCTACGTGCTGGCCATCACCGTGCGGTTTCAGCGGGACCCCGTCAAAACCGAAAAAGTCATCCAAACAATCAAGTCCTCGCCGCAAGCCCCCTTTTACTTGAAGCAGGCCGCGCTCAGCTGGGAACAGTCCGTCCGCGAATGGAAGGACGAAAGAAAGAAAGCAGGCAAAAAAGCGCCAACCTCCGACGAACTTTTGGCCAAGGCTGAAAACCTGATTAAGAAGGGACGCCAGGAGCAGGTCGGCATATCCGACCGCAGCGGCGATGTGGATCTCTTGCGGGGACTTTCCGAACTTCACCAGCTGTTGGTCACCTCTTTGGATAAGAATCAACTGGGACACGCGCTTTTTTTAACGGGTCAGGGCTATGAAGCCATTCGGGACCTGGCCCTTTGGTCGCTCCATGAAAATTATTTCGAGTCTTGCGTGCGCCGGGTCCCCCACACCACCTGGGCCTTAAGCTGTTACAAGTCCCTCGAGGAAAGCTTGATCATGGGTTTCACCGGCAGCGCGGGAACCAAGTTACCCTACGACGTGCAGCTGCGGTTGACCGAGCTTGAGACCCTTGCGAAGCCCGAAACGATTCCCGAAGAGGAAAGCAGAGAGCACCGGACCAAGTAACGTGAACCCCGGAGAGGTTTTTTCGATGCCCAGTCTATCGCGTCAAAAAGCAAAAGTTCTCATGTACACCAAGGATCCTTGCCCTTATTGCGACAGTGCCAAGCGCTTGCTGAACACCAAGGGCATTGTCTACGAAGAGATTGATCTCACCGACTCGCCAGCCGAGATTGAGCGAATCAAGAACGAAACTGGATGGCGGACATTCCCCATCATCGTCATCGACGACAAGCTGGTCGGAGGTTACTCGGATTTGAAGGTGATCAACGACGAGGGAACGCTTGACAAGTTGATGGGGATTTAATCCAAAAAGTATCAAATTTATTCTTTTACAGGCCCTTATTGCCGCAGCTCCGTGCGCGGACTCATCTCCACCGGGGCGGAAAAAAATTCCCTTAAGCCTTCTCGGATCTCAGCCACCGATTTTCCACGGGTCGAAATTGAAACCAAAGTTTGACCAAACGGCAGCCAAACTGCCGTCGTACGCAAATAAAAGCGAAACTTTCGCAGAACCAAATCCTCACCGAAGGGCAAAAAGAATTTCCCGGCGCAATCCAGAAAACGTTGCAGATTGACGCCATATTCTCGGCCTTCTTCCTCGGGAGTTTGCGGAGCAAAACCCCGAACCCCAGGGGGAGGCGGCCACCCCAATCTTTCACCGAGTTGCCACATCATCCAAGGCCGTGCCGCCAGGGCTCTTCCCGCCATGACGGCGTCGCAACTTGTTTCTCGCATCATGGCCAGCACGTCTTCACAGGTCTGAATGTCTCCGTTCCCGACCACCGGTCCCGAAACCCCCTCACGCAGCTCACGGATCTGACTCCAGTCCGCCCAGCCACGACGTTTTTGCGCCGCGGTCCTGGGGTGCAACGTCACCCAGCTGGCCCCTTCCTCAAACAGCGGCCGTACAAAATCAATTAGATGTTGCGAGCTTGTTTGCCGCTCGATGGCCCGCAGCTTGACCGAAACCGGAATAGGGGAGTGTCGCACGGTGAGGCGAACGACTTCAGCCGCGTACGAGGGATCCCCCATCAGAGCGACGCCATAGTTATGGCGAAGCGCCTTGGTCACCGGACAGCCCATATTGATATCGATGGCCTCAGCTCCCCAATCCACCAGTTTTTCAACACTTCGTTGGATGGAACTTTCGTCATTGCCCAGGATCTGCGGAACCAGCTCTGATTCTCCATGTCCGCGCAGGGTTTCCGGAGTATGTCCTAATTTTTCATGCGGTATCTTGCGTGAGTTGAGCATTTCCGTCGGCCAAAACGTCACCGCGCCGGTGGGAA
This sequence comes from Bdellovibrio sp., assembly GCA_003176075.1. Taxonomy (GTDB): domain Bacteria; phylum Bdellovibrionota; class Bdellovibrionia; order Bdellovibrionales; family Bdellovibrionaceae; genus PSRN01. The sequence continues at coordinate 3,368 of PSRN01000147.1, read as the reverse complement.
GATAAGCCCGGATGAGCTGGCGCAAAACCACGTGGGACAGGCCCACCATCGGCGCCAGCGTCAGTGGGAAATTGACTTTACCACCCAAAAGGGGACGGGTTGTTCCGCTCTTCAAGTTAGGAAAACCATAGGGGCCTTTACGCCGCATCCATCGGTTTCACGCCAAGACTTAATCGGAGCGGGGCTAACAGTCTCTCCAAGGTTTGCTTGGTGGGGTTATGCTGGGGCGAAATTGCCCGTTGGATCGCTGGAGCGTCCATCTTCACAAGAGCGGCATACTCTTTCACGCCATAAAGTCGGATGAGACGGCCAAGCGCCGTTTGCAAATCATCCCCTTCGTTCAACAGTTCGGACAAAAAGCTTTGCGCGTATTCCAAGTCTTTCAATTCCTTGGAGACCTCTTCGCTCCACTCACGACTTCTTGTTGGTATTTCGTACCTCCGAATAATTCTTGAAAAATTCCTTCGCCTGTTGCACGTCCTTGTTCTGCGTAGCTTTGTCGCCGCCACGCAAGAGTAAGATCACGCATCCGTCATGGTTCGCGAAGTAAACTCTATATCCTGGCCCAACAAAAATTCTCGCCTCATATATCCCGGCACCAAGCGTTTTGTGATCGCCAAAATGACCATCTTCAAAGCGAGCCACACGCGCGCTGACCCTTGATCGCATCTATTTATCCAACGTTGAAACCCATTCCGAATAAGGAGCTTTGCCATTCGCCTGTAAATAAACTTCGATCGAATACCTCACTACTTTATTGTATATCATATATGTTATGCATTTGCAAGACAGGCGGACCCCTGGGAGTCGCGGCGCTTTCTCCTTGAGGAAACGGATGTTCAAGCCATCTTCTTTGGGAGTGACTTCTATTAAATCGAAGATAGGCATTTGCTAATAGAACCCGCCCTTGGACCAGTTTTTCAATCTCCACTCGCCCCCGGAGAAGCTTCGTCGCCAAAATCAGAGGGTGGCCGCAGTTGAGGCTTCGCCGCAAATTCATCCCTGTCAGCGCTGTGGCGCCTGCTGCGGCTATTTCCGGGTCGAGTTTGACGCCTGGGAAGCCGACCCTCGCCAAAATGAAAATTCAGTGCCCGCCGAACTGGCCGAGCGGGCCGGCGAGGGCAAACTCTGCATGATTGGAACAAATGTCAAATCGCGGCCCAAGTGCATCGCGCTCGGCGGCCGCATTGGCGAACGGGTGATGTGCACCATTTATCAAAACCGCTCAACTCCCTGCCGGGACTTTCACCCGTCGTTCGAGGAAGGAAAGCACAACGCCCGCTGTGATGAGGCCCGCCGCCGCTATGGTCTGAAACCCCTTCGTCCCGCCGATTATCCGACGCGGGACTTTCCCACGCCTGCCGAAATTCCAGCCGCACCCCATGCCGAAGTTCCCGCTTCTCAAGGACCCTGACTCAGGTTAAGAGGAGGCATGACTCCTCACCACCCTCTCGGACAATCGGTTGGAATTTGGGGCGGCGGCCAGCTGGCTCGCATGCTCGCCTTGTCGGCGCACGAACTGGGGCTTGAGCCCTGGATTTTGTCCAAGGATGCGGATGACCCAGCGGCACAAGTCTCCTCGAAGTGGATCAAAGATGCGGGCCGCTCGTCGGTGGCCAAGATGCTCAAGCAAGTGTCGGTGCTGACCTTTGAGAGCGAATTTCACGATCTGCGGGGACTGCCAGACGCCACGGGTGTCTTTCGGCCCCCGCTCGCGGCCATGGCCGAATTGCAAGATCGAAGGACACAGAAACAGTGGCTGGTGAGCTCGCACATTCCCACGTCGCCCTTTGTGCCGGTCGATCGCGTTTCAGATCTTAGCAACGCGCAAGAGCAAATTCCTGGAAAATGTGTCCTGAAGAAGGCCCAGGGCGGATACGATGGCTATGGCACCTTCGTTATGAAAAACGCGTCCGCCTGGGAGGAACACCGGCGGCACTGGCAGGGGCCCTACATTGCCGAAGCTTTCGTGCCCTTTGTGCGGGAACTCGCGCTGATTCTGGTTCGAAGCTCCGTGGGCGAGTTCAGGGCTTTCCCCTTGGTCGAAAGCGTGCAAAAAAATTCCAAATGCGATCTTGTCAAAGGACCGGTTCGCCACGCTCGCTTAGACGTGCTGCTGGTAAAGTTCGAGCGCCTGATGCGCCAGTTGGACTACGTCGGCGCCTTGGGAGTCGAGCTCTTTGATACGGGACAGGAACTCCTCGTCAATGAAATTGCCCCCCGGGTGCACAATTCGGGTCACTATTCGCAAAATTACTTTCTTCAATCGCAATTTCACTACCACTGGAAAGCCCTCCTCGGAGAGCCTCTCCCCGAGCCTCAGCCAACTGGAAAATATTTTGTCATGGCGAACTTGGTTGGCGAAAGCCACCGCCCCATGCGGCTTCCGCCGGGTTTACGAGGGGCGCTTCATTGGTATGGTAAGAAAGAGAATCGACCCGGACGAAAAATGGGCCACTTGAATTATGTCGGCGATAATCTAGAATCCCTGCTTCGGCTGGCCCACCGTGAAAGGAAGCAAATTCGCAAATGAAAATGAAAGTGAAAGTAAAGTGAAAATGAAGAGGATAAGGCAGAAACCCGTGGCCATCATCATGGGAAGCTCCAGTGACTATCGCATCATGAGGGAGGCGCAACAGGTCCTCAAGGATTTCAAAATTAAATGCGATGTGGAGGTCGTCTCCGCCCATCGCACTCCCGATCGCATGGTCGATTTCGCCAAGAAAGCGCACGAACGATACTCCGTGATTATCGCCGGAGCGGGAGGTGCGGCCCACCTCCCCGGAATGGTCGCCTCCTTCACTCGCCTGCCTGTCATTGGCGTGCCGGTCACCGTGACCAAACTCAAAGGACTCGACGCCCTTTTGTCCATCGCTCAAATGCCCACGGGCGTGCCCGTGGCCACGGTGGCCGTGGATAACGCCGCCAATGCCGGGCTGCTGGCGGCGCGAATTCTCGCGGTGGAAAATGAGAATCTCAGCGAACGTCTCGAACGACACGCCAGGAAGTTAAAGAACAAGGTCCTGGCGATGAACCGAAAAATCAAAACGAGAGGCCGCGGCTAAGCCTGCCTTCAACAGACCTTAGGGTGCGCCAAGCCACCTTTGTTGTCCACATAGCGAACGACGGCTGCAAATAAGAAAACATAGGCCAGGTCGCCTCCCAGTTGATTGCCCAAAAAGGGTAAGGCCATGGCATAGCATTTAATCAAACCACCAAGGTCATGGCGGTAGAGGTCGGTTCCCACCCAAACACCAAAATTGGAAAAGAGGAAGAAAATGAGGCTGGCGCCCACAGCCCCAACGAGAGCGCGAGACCAGTGGCGGGAGGGTTGCAAAACCATCCCCAGCATCGCCACGGAAGCCACT
>PSRN01000054.1 GCA_003176075.1 Bdellovibrio sp. | reverse complement strand
TGGCCAGTTCGGCACAGTGCCACGGGTGTTATCCCGCTCTGGCGATTCTTGTCTTCATTTCGGCGATTCGCTCGTTTAAGAAAACCTGCGCGCGGTACTTCTTCACCTGTTTGCCGGATTCTTTGCGCAAATGAATGTGGTTCACGCCCCTTGTACGCAAACGCTTTCGTTGTTCTCCAAAGATGGGACGACCCTGGGGCGTGTAAAGAAGAAATCGATTGTTGTTGGGCATATAAATGTAGAGGTCAAACTCCACCGGCACATCGTCCTTGAGGTCGTCGATGTTCATCATCAACATGCTATCAGTGACGGAGCTCTCCAACTGGACTTGCGTTTCTTGACTGGGGAAAAACGCCATGGCGACCTCGGAGGAGCCATGAATGGATTTGCGCAAAAATTCCGCCTTGTGCAGGGCCCAGTCCTCAAATTCAACTTCTTCCAGTTTCAATTCCATGGCTTGTTCTTGATCGTCGACCAACTCGCCGTGGCTTTTTAAAAATTCAAAAAGACGCTCGCGAACTGTATTCATAAAAGCAGCGTCAACCCGGCGATCCTTGCCCATGGCCGCCACAAGATATCCTGAAAATCGGGGAGAATTGATGATGATACAAGCCGCGTGCGTGGATTTTTCCAGCTCCTCATAATGATCCAAGCCGCTGATTTTTTGGCTGGCTTCATCCAGGGCTTGTTGTGTCCCGCGGAGGAATATTGAATCCTGACTGAAGGGCCGATTCGCATCTTGTTGGGTCCCGGTTTTTACGTTTTTTTCCGCCGTCGGAGGAGAGTCTTGCGTTAAAATCGCTGTGCTTGGCGGTTGCGGAACACCGCCGACTTCTCCGGTTGACCGGGCTTTGACCGCGTCGGGTTTGGTCAGATCGAAATTCGCAGGTTGCTCGCCGGACGGAGGCTGCCGGAACTGCTCATTCGTCTTGGACTCCCAGTCAGCGGCGTAGGGATCATACACGGGTTTTTCACGTTCGGGGGGTTCTTCTCCAACTTCAAAACGGGGCTTCTGCTTTTTTGCTTTGCCATCGCCGTCGGGCGACTGGAGTTCACTATAGTGAGGTTTTCGACCACTTGTTGGCACCAGGGGCCCGGTGGGGCTTTCATTGGTGCTCTGAGGGATATACCCGTAATTCGGATCCTTCTCAGCTGGCGTCTGGCTTGTCGGCATGTATGCGATGTTGCCAGCGCCGGCCGGAGATGAAGAATCCGTTTTCGCCGTTTCCGTGCCATCATCCAGCAGTTGATCCAGCTGGCGGAGAGCGACATTGGCATCCATTCGTGAGTTTTGGACAATTGCTGTATTGTCAGAAGCAGTACCGCCGGCTTTGATCCGCCTGGAAATTCCTGTCTCTTTTTCACTTTTTTCAAGGCGTGAATCAGTGCGTGAAGCCTTGGCGCTCTCTTGTGCTGCCTGCTCCTCATCTTTCTTGATTTTGCTAATGATCCTTTCAATGGATGGACCGGAGACAGGGGGGAAAAGGCTGTAATGAAAATTCATTTCCCCGAGAGCCGCCACGGATGCGGTTGCCGATGATTCCACAAATCCGATGATTTGCACCTGAACGGCTTGCGCCAGCAGTTTGGGGATGCTTTTGATTTTCCTATTCGGGTGATCGGCGGCAAGAAAAACAAAATCCGGCCGCCTTTTAATAACCGCCGCCACCGCGTCGCGAATGTTGTTGGTTGAGTAAACGTCCCATTTGCGATTTCGCAAAAATGATTCAGCCGCCCGCATTGAATTTGGTTTGCCGGTGAGAATAACGATTTTTGGACTCACTTCTGAAACCTTTCACCAGCGTGGGCGGCGAAGCCGCCACGTGCACTGTGCCGGCTTTGAGAATGCCTTCAGCTCAAAAAGCGACGAATTTCCGTTTCTTGCCTAGATGCGTCACGATAGCCCATTGCTATCAGTTTCTGGCAAAATTCGGCTTCGAACAAGAGATAACTAATGATTTCGCTGGCGTCGTCCAGGGGGCCTAGACCTTTGAGCAAATAGCGGATCAGGCGGGGGAGTCGCGACGACATCGAACTGGCAAGAAGGCCAATATCGTCGCTGGGATGAATCCAGGTGTTGGCGATCTTCTTAAAAGTGAGAGAGCCTTGCATATTTTCTGGAATCTGCTGCATGAATCCATTCACTCTCGCCAGGCGTTCCATATCTGTTTCAATTCCATCCAATAGCACGGCGTTCATCAGGACGTTGGCGACGCGGGCCACGCTGGGGGGATGGACGGAGTGCTGGGCCCGGCGGTCGTCGGCGGTGAGAGTGGTCCGGCGAACGCCGATGACAAAAAGATTGTCAGCGTGAAGGTGGATGGCCGGGCTCATGGGAGCGACGTTGCGGACGCAACCGTCGCCATAGAATGAGCCATTGATGGCAACCGCTGGAAAAAGCAAAGGGATGGCGGAGGAACCCATCACGTGTTCCGCCCGAATGAAGGACTTGTGCGAGCGCCGACGGGCTCTGGACCAATCTGGAAGCTTCGGGTCTCCGTGTACGAACGTGGTGGTGACCGAAGTCTGGTAATTCAGAGCCGTCAGCGCCAGGGCGACGAGCTCACCCTGATCGACCAAGCCCTGCAAACGGCCAAAATCGATGTTGCGTTCAATGAGGTGGTACAAGGGGCTTGTGTCCAGCAGGGACTTGCCATGGGTGGAACCCATCCAGCCCCCCAGCGACAGTTCTCCCATCCATTGAAAGCCGATCTTGCCAAGAGACATCACGTCACTGCGAAAGATTTCATCCGAGCGAATGCCGGACCAAAGCTTCACCAGCTTCTCAACCCGCGCCGGAAAGTCATCAGCGCCTTGCGCGAGGAAAGCCGCATTGATGGCCCCCGCGCTGATCCCCGTATAAATCGAAAACGGTTTCTTGATATTCAACTCAATGGCGATCTCAGCAAGGGCCTTGAGGACTCCCACTTGATAGGCACCACGGGCTCCACCACCAGACAAGACAAGGGCTTTCATTCGCGTCCTCCTCCTCAATTTTGACGGAAAGAGATGTTGACAGTCATGAATTATTGCTTTGACATAAAATTCCGATCCACGGAGTGTGGATCAAAGTCAGTAAGATTCATGACTGTCAAAAATGAGAAGACAGCGTAATGAGGAGGAGGAAAAGTTATGCCCAGTTTGTCGAAATCTTTCGCGTTTATTCAGTTTGCGGTGATGACCACGGTGTTTTCCATGGGAACCCTGGCTGGAGCGGCTGAATATGCCCTGGATCCTGCCCACACGGAAGTCGGGTTCTCCGTTAAGCACATGATGATTTCAAACATCAAGGGTCGCTTCGCCAAAGTGGAAGGAAAGTTTCAATTCGACGAAGCAAAGAACGACCTTTCAGACGTCGATGTCAAAGTGGACGTGGCTTCCATCAGCACCAATGATGTGGATCGGGATAACCATCTCCGGACTCCTGATTTTTTTGACGCCAAGAGCTTTCCCAATATGACTTTTAAAAGCGAGAAAGTTGAAAAAGTGAACGGCAGGCCCAGCAAAGTCACGGGAAAACTCACCATTCGTGGCAAGACAAATCCAGTAACCTTCGACGTGGTTGAGTACAATGGCCCCCAGCCCGATCCCAAAGGGAAGGTCAAATACGGCTTTTCTCTGCGCGGTGAAATCAACCGCAAGGATTTTGGCATCAATTGGAATAAGACTCTCGATAAGGGCGGTGTGGCCGTCTCCGACAAAGTCAATATTCAGATTGATGGGGAAGCCGGCAAGGCCACCTTGGCCTCGGCGGCCAAACAATAGGCTCTTAGAGCCTGTTGGGATTCGGCGCGCTGCTGCGGCTTCGGCTGGACGGTCGCTGGCTTCGCCAGGCAAAAACGAAAAACCTGCGACGTATCGCAGGGGATACGACTCGGCTTTTCGTTTTTGCCTGACTCGCCATCGACCGCCCATCCAAACCCTCGCGACGCGCACCGCATCCCAACAGGCTCTAAGGAATTCCTAAAATTGGAATTCCTTAAATTTCGCTTTTCCCTGAGTCGGAATTGGGCTGGTGATTGGAGCCGTCCAACAACAATTGCGGCCCCAGATCGTGGATCTCGATACCAAAGACAATTTTCAGCAGTTCTTCCACCCGGCTCACAAAATGGATGCGAAGTTGGGATTGAATATCTTTGGGTATTTCCTGCAGATTCCTGCGGTTTTTTTCGGGCAAAATCACATCCGTCACGCCGGCTCGTTGCGCGGCGATCACCTTTTCTTTGATACCGCCGACGGGAGTAATGGCTCCGCGCAAAGTGATCTCACCGGTCATTGCCAATTTGGCTGAAACCGATCGTCGGGTCAAAAGAGAGACCATGGATGTGAAAATGGCCACCCCGGCGGAAGGCCCGTCTTTGGGGATGGCTCCAGCAGGAACATGCAAGTGCAGGTCATGCCGTTTCAAGTCCAGGCTCAAGCCCAAATCGGGCCAATGGCTGCGGATCAAGCTGAGAGCGATTTTGGCTGATTCTTTCATCACGTCGCCCAACTGGCCGGTCAAGATCAACTCGCCCCGCCCGGGCATGGCCGTTGACTCGAGAAACAAAATGTCGCCGCCCACGGGAGTCCAAGCCAGTCCCGTCACCACGCCAGGTGGATTGATCGACTCCGTCACTTCCTGGAAGAACTTTTCAGGTCCCAAGAGGTCGAGCAAGTCCTTGGATTCCACCCGCAAGGGAAGTTCTCCACCCGTGGCGTCTTCACGGCCCACGCTTGTTTTCTTTTCAATGGCGTCCACCACTTGTTCGCTGACACCGCGAAGAACCGAAGTGATTTGCCGTTGGAACTCCCGCACTCCGGCTTCCCGGGTGTAAGAGCCAATCATGCGGCTCAGGGCCTCGTCGGAAATTTGCACCGAACCCGCCGTGAATCCCTGGGAATCCATCACCTTGGGAATCAGGTGAGATTTCGCGATGTGAAGTTTTTCAGCCATGGTGTAACCGCTGAGTTCAACCACTTCCATACGATCCAACAAAGGTCCTGGAATTGATTCGATCTGGTTGGCAGTGCAAATAAACAAGACTTTTGAAAGATCAAAGCCGATGTCGAGGTAGTGGTCCAGGAAACTCCGATTCTGTTCAGGATCGAGCACTTCCAAGAGGGCCGCGGCGGGATCGCCGTGAAAACCGCGGGCCAATTTGTCGATTTCATCGAGCAAGAAGACGGGATTGTTTTCGCCGGCGCGCTTAAGGCCTTGAATAATCCGGCCGGGCAGGGCTCCGATATAAGTTCTGCGGTGACCGCGTATTTCCGCGTCGTCGCGCACTCCACCGACGCTGACGCGAACGAATTTGCGACCGAGGGCCCTGGCAATGCTTTGTCCCAGAGAAGTCTTGCCGACCCCTGGAGGTCCCACGAAAAGAAGGATGGACCCTTGCAGATCTTTCTTCAATTTCATTACCGCAAGTTGTTGAATGATGCGCTTTTTGACTGATTCGAGGCCGTAGTGGTCCTCGTCAAGGACGCGGCGAGCCTCCTGGAGGTCAATTTCCGTTTCAGGGCTGGAGCGTCCCCAAGGAAGGCTTGAAAGGAGCTCCACATAATTGCGAATAATATGGGATTCGGGGGATTGCGTCCCCAATTCGGAAAAACGGCGAAGTTCCCCCTCGATGAGTTTGCGAATCTCGTCGGGCGCTTGGACTTCGGCCAGGCGCCGTAAGATTTTTTCCTCGAAGGACTCGTCGTCCTTTTCACCCAGTTCCTCACGAATGGCTTTCAGATGTTCGCGAAGAATGGATTGGCGCTGTTGTGCTCCCAGTTTTTGATTCAGCTTCGCCCTGATTTCAGATTGCACCTCGAGGCCTTCCTTGAACTTTTTCATCAAGCTCAACAGGTGAAGGCTGCGGTCGCGCAGGCTGTTCATGGCGAGAATTTTTTGTTTTTCCTGCGCCTCGATCTCGAGATTGCCGCCGCACAGGGAAGTCAGATAAGAAAGATCATCCACGCCCTTGATCAACTCCGCCAAGTTCTCGGTGTTGGCCGGAACGAGCTTGAGCACGTCCAGCGCCATTTGCTTGAGACTGTCGAGAAGGGACTTGCGCGTGGCTTCGTTCATATCCGCCACTTCATCAAGTTTTGTGACATTGGCTTGAATGAAATTGAGCTGCGGCTCGACTGAAATCTGGTCCAGATGAACGCGGTGAAACCCGCGAACCACGACCTGATAGCCACTCTCCTCGGAGCCCTTCATTGAATCAATGCGACAGACCGTGGCCACCGGATAGATGTTATCGGGTGCGATTTCATTGCCGTCGATTTTTTGTTGAGCCGTCACAATCCAATAACCCATGGACTCAGCCTTTTTTAAGGCATGCATGGATTTTTCTCGCCCCACTCGGATAACGTGGGTGAGACCCGGGAAAACAACCATGTTACGGAGAGGTAAAACAGGAAGTAAACCTTCTGGAATCGCCATATCTTTCTCCCACTCCTTCCGCTCTTCGGTTATGCT
>PSRN01000210.1 GCA_003176075.1 Bdellovibrio sp. | reverse complement strand
CTGCGCCAGCTTGAAATACTCTTCGGCTTGTTCCGCCGTCATATGCGACGCCCGTTGCACCCGCCAAATCACCGTCGCGCCGATCAAGCAAAGAACACCGAGGCCATAAGCGACCGCCATCCAGCGGCTGCGAATTCGCCGCATGCGGGCTTGTACGTTCTGATCCTCAAGACTGCCGTAACCGCGGGAGGCGATTCCACCGCCCGTGAGAGTCTTCTCCGATCCCTGAATAGAGACCATCTGATCGTCAAAGAACGGATTGGGAGTGATCCCCGAATCCTCCGCCAGCTTCTCGGTCACGCTGCTGGTCAGGGTTTTGCTTCCGGACACAAAAGTCGACTGGGTGTTTTCCAAAATGGTCGCATGTTCGTCGCGAATCTGGCGAACCACTTGGAACAGCTGGGGGTGTTCGCGAACCATGGTCCAACGGGTCAGGGGCTCGCGAACTTCGTCAAAAATGGAGACCGTGCGGCTGCGAATGCGCTCCGCGATCGCCTCCAATGTCATAGGGCCGAGGATTTTTCCAGAGCTCTTGACCAGCCATTTTACTTCGTTCATCGAGACCCCTCAAACAAACTTTTGACCGTCGCGGAGGCGTGGGCGGGGAATTCAGTGGCGAAAATGCCGCCTTCCTGTCACCACCAATTGCACACCCAGGCGACGGGCCGCCTCAAACACATCTTGATCTTTCACCGATCCGCCGGGCTGTAAAACCCAACGGATTCCCGCCGCGGCGATTTTTTCAATCGAATCCGGAAATGGAAAAAACGCATCGCTCGCCAACACCGCATGATCGTGGGAGGGATGGTGTTGGCGCATCCGATGAATCGCTTGCTCGACCGCATCGACCCTGTTCACCTGGCCCATTCCCAATCCCACGGTCTGCCCGTTGCGAACAATGGCGATGGCGTTACTCTTCAGGCTGGCGCAGACCTTTTCGGCGAACACCAAATCCGCCAGGACATCGGGTTCCGGCGTTTCACCCAAGAACTGCCAGCTGTCCACCGGTGAACTCAGGCGATCCGCCGTTTGCAACAGGAAACCGCCGCTCACGCTGCGGAGCTCAAAGGCGCGAGGAACGGAAAGAAGCCCTGGCCATTTGAGCAAGCGAAGATTCTTCTTGGCTTTCAAATTTTGCAGCGCCTCCGGCGTGTAATCAGGAGCCACGACACATTCTAAAAACAAGGAATTCAAGAGCGTGGCCTCTTTGACCCCCAGGGTGGAGCCAAAGGCCACGATTCCGCCAAAGGCGCTCACCGGGTCTGCCGCCAGGGCTTTTTGCATGGCTTCAGTGGCGCTTTCGACGGTGCCGCCGGCAACAGCGGCGCCTGAGACGGCGCTGCCTACAACAATGCCGGCGCCGCACGGGTTATTGTGCTTCACCACGACTGCCGCCTTTTCACCCAGAGACTGCAGCAACAGCGACGCCGACTCAATATCGAGAATATTGTTGTATGAAAGTTCCTTGCCTTGCAGAACCTCGGCGGAGTGCAAGCCCTGGCGGTCGCCGGAAAAACCGTACCAGGTCGCCTTTTGCTGCGGATTTTCGCCATAACGGAGATCCTGAACTTTAAGTCCACCGAAAGAAATTTCGTCGCCCCAAAAAGCACCGAAAAAGTGGGACACCAGGGAGTCGTACCGGGAGACGTGGGCAAAGGCCTTGCCAGCCAGGATGCGGCGGTCTTCTTCGCTGATTTTTTCTTTGCCGCCAATCCAGGAATAATCCCGCGGGTCGGTCAGAACGGTGACTTGCTTGAAATTCTTGGCGGCCGCCCGAACCATCGCGGGACCCCCGATATCGATCTTTTCAATCAGATCATTTTCCGTCAAAGTCTCGCCCTCGGATTTTTTGACCAGGGTTTTTTCAAAGGGATAGAGATTGACGATCACGAGATCAAAACGCTCCAACGCGAACGATTGCAGAACCTTTTGATCTTCCGCCAAATCGCGGGCGAGCAGCGCCATGTGAATTTTCGGATGAAGCGTTTTCACACGCCCACCCATGACCTCTTGAAACCCGGTCTGCTGGGCGACGTCGACGGCTTGGATCCCATGCAGTCGCAAATGCTGGGCGGTTCCTCCCGTTGAAACAATCCTGAGACCCTTGTCACAGAGGGGTTTTAGAAACTCCACCAGTCCCGTTTTATCCGATACACTCACCAAGGCATTCTTAAACATAGCTCCCACTCATCTCTCATCATTTTGTCCATCATTTCGTCCAAGGCCATCATTTCGTCCATCATTTCGTCAAAGGCAATCGAGTCATCAAAGTCTTCACATCATCGTTGGTCAAGAAAAGTCCCGCGCCGATATAGTTCGAGTACTTGTTTGAGCGGTTGAGGATATCCTGCACTCCTCCAACGACATACAACCCTTTGAACAGATTGTACTGCAACTGCGTCCTTAGATTCAAATTACTAAAACTCAAAGCTTCGAGTGAAAATTTTAAACGCTCACGAAAGAAGCTGTAATCAAACCCAATACCGCCGTAGCTGTCGATAATCCCGCCGCGAACGGTGAAATCATAGAAATTCTTCGCAAATTGTAAATTGAACTTGTATTCATTATGGTAGGTCTTCGTCTCGGTATAGGAAGTGGTGCCGTTGGGATTGGCCGGATTGACCCCTGGCTGGGTCGTGGTCGTATCTGTCGTCTTGACAATGCCCGAGGGGTCGTCCACCACACCCAATAAGTAATAGCGGTCAAGACCGGGTTGAAGTTTGATGGTCACAGCGGTTCTCGCCCCACCGACGTTGGTCAGGTAACTCGATCCAAAATCAAGCCCCGTCTGCATCCGGTTGGCCGTATCCAGAAAAGTGCTCACCCCTTCGATGGCGGTGTTGAGCTGATCGACGGTCTCCTCGTCATTGACCAAACGACCAATCGTTCCTTCCCCGCGATTGATCTTGCCGGTGATGTCGTCAATGTTGCGCAAACTTGTGTCAATGTGGCTCAAGGCTTGTTTCCAGGTCTTCTTGAATCCTTTATCCGAGTCATCGTTCAAAAGCTGATCCAAGGTGCCCGTCACGTGATGAACCTGATCCACAATTTCAGCGATTTTTTCCTTGTTGGCCGAGGTCATATCGGCCACATCACCGGTCAATTTTTCGATATTTAAGATAATCCGGCCGAGAACGTGTTTGCGATTGCCGTCCTCGGCCACCGACTCCTTGAGAATGTTAACGATGTCTTTGAGGGTGCCGCCAAGATCGGAGATTTGCGTCACCACCGAGTCGATGGAGCCCTTGTCGCGAATGATCAGAATCTGCCCGCCGCGGCCCATGGGTGGATCCGTCGGTGAACCCGGGTTCAACTCCAGGTACTTATCGCCCAGGATCCCTTGCGTGCGCAGCTCGACGGTGGCTGACGAACGCAGTTGCACCTCCGGCTGAAGTTTCAGATCGACATGGGCCTTGCCGTCCTGAAGCGTGATGTCCTTGATGATGCCGACCGGGATGCCCGCCGTTTTCACGGCCGCTCCCTTGACGAGCCCGCCGGCGTCCGGCAGGAAGAACCAGGCTTCATTGGCGCGCCCAAAGATCGTCGGATCGTTGCTGATTTGCATCGACATGTAAGCGATCAAGGCGGAAACCGAAACAATCAGCAAGCCCACTTTAAATTCGGCGGCCCGCAGAAGATTCATGTCTTCTTCATTCCCTTCGCGACAAAGCGGCGGACCAGTTCGTTGTCGGTTTCAAAAAAAACTTCCGGCTTGCCGAAAAGAAGAACCTGGCCGGCATTCAACATAGCGACAAAATCCGCGATGCGGAAGGCGGCCTCCAAATCATGGGAGACCATCACCGAGGTGATTCCAGTCCGATGATGATGTGTTTCCACGATCAAATTATCCACCATTTCAGTGAGAATTGGATCTAGCCCAGTGGTGGGTTCGTCGTAAAAAAGGATTTCTGGATCTAGGGCGAGAGCCCGGGCCAGTCCCGTCCGCTTTTGCATCCCACCACTGATTTGCGAGGGGAGCTTGTCGAAATGCTTGCTGTCCAGCCCGACCTGCTGAAGCTTGCGCGAAGCGATTTCAACCATTTGTCCCTCGCTCAACTCACGACGGTGTTCAGACAGCGGAAAACAGACGTTTTCCAGCACCGTCATATCGTCAAAAAGGGCCGATCCCTGGAAGAGAACGCCGAAATTTTTGCGAAAATCGGTGAGCTGGTCGTTGTCCATTTTGTTGAGGTCCTCGCCCAGGACCTCGATCCTTCCTGACGTAGGTCGGTAGAGCCCCAAAATGTGTTTCAAGATCACCGACTTGCCGGTGCCGGAGAAACCAATGATGGCGGTGAGACTCCCTTTGGGAATATCCAGATTGAGGCCGTTGACGACGTACTCTTTTTCATCAAAAGTCTTGCGGACGTCCTCCAGATGAATGGCGATTTCACTCACGGAGTAGCTCCGATGGCGAGATAAAAAATGCGAATCATGTTGGTTAGAAAATAATCGAGCACGATGATCATGACCATCGACTGGACAACGCCGCGGTTGGTGGCTTCGCCGACTCCTTTGGCTCCTCCCGAGGTGTGAAATCCCCGGTAAGTGCAGATGGCCGCGAAAAAAGCGCCAAAGACCGTCGATTTGAAAAAGCCTTCAAACAAGTGGCGAACCTTCAAAGTGTTTTGCACCTTATCCCAAAACACGGCAGGATCGAGTTCCACGAGCTTTACGCAAAGGAACCAAGCACCCAGCATCGCCATGGCATCGAAAATCGCCGTCAACAGCGGCATGGCGGCGACCGCCGCGTAAATTCGCGGCGCGATCAAATACTGCTTGGTGTTCACTCCCATGACGTCGAGAGCGTCGATTTGTTCATTGACCCGCATGGTGCCCAGCCTGGCCGCCATCGCTCCTCCCGCCCGCGCCGCAACGATGAGCCCCGTCAGCACCGGGCCCAATTCGCGGGTGATTCCCAAGGCCACGGTGGGACCCACCAAATTCACTGCATTGACCATCTTGAAGCCCAGGTAAATTTGATAGGAAACCGCCAGCCCGGTGAAAGCCCCGGTGAGGCAAATGATCATGACCGAGCCGTTGCCGACAAATTCAAAGTGCTTGATCACTTCGAGGTAACGAAGAGGCGGCTTGAAGCTGAGGCGAAGGGCATCGGTGGCGAAAACGACCATGCTGCCGACCTCGGACACAAAGCCAGTCATCGTATTCTCAAACAGCTCAATCAATCCGTTGATGCGGTCAATCCAACTAACACGGCGATCACTCATGGTTGCTCCAAAATCCTGAACTTACGCGTCGATCACTCATGGCTGCTCCGACTGAAAAATCCGAGGGACACGGGCCGACACGCTGGTCAGGATTTCATAGGGGCTTGTTTGCGAGGCCGCGGCCACCTCCGCCACTGAAAACTCGCGCCCTTGGGAGTCGTAGCCGAAAACTGTGACCTCGGCATCAAGCAGGTGATCGCCTTTGTGCTTCATATCGGTCAAGTCCACCATCACATAATCCATGCATACATTCCCCACGATGGGAACCTTTTCCCCTTCAACCATCATAAAACCCACGTTGGAACTCACGCGGTGAATGCCGTCGGCGTAGCCCAGGGGGACAACGCCGATGAGGGATTTTCTTTGGGCTTTCCAAGTGGAACTGTAACTTACGGATTCGCCCGGCGAAAGGGAATTCAACTTGCAGATCCGCGAGCGAAAACTCATGACCGCTTTCAACGAACCCGAATGAACTTTGGGGGAAGGAGAGACGCCGTAAACTCCGATTCCGGGGCGAGCTCCCCATTCCGGAAATTTTTGCTTTGGACCCAGGAGCAAACCCCCCGTATTCCACACATGAACCTGCGGGGAGTAGGATCGAAATGCCTCGACGACAGGCTCAAATTGTAGGATTTGCCGAGCCGTTTCACCATCGGCATCGGCCGCGTCCTCGGAGTGAAGAAGATGGGTCAGAAGACCCACGGGATTGAGTTGTCTGTTCTCGGCAAAAAATTCGAGGAGACGGGAAACATCGCTGACCGCGAAGCCCAAGCGGTGCATGCCGGTATCGATCTTGACATGGACAGCAAGGGGCGACGGGGTGCGCGTTTCAATCAGCGCATGAGCTTGCTCCCAGCTGCTCAAGACCGGCGTCAGCTGGGCGTCGACCACCGCTTGAGCGCCCTGGGTGAACAGGCCAAAGAGCAAAATCTCCCCCGCGATTCCATTCTCGCGCAGCTGCAGACCCTCTTCGATCAGACTGACACCGAGGCTGCTGACGCCGTGAGATTGCAGCGTTTTGGCGACGCTGATGGCCCCATGGCCATAGGCATTGGCTTTGATCATCGGGCAAAAGAAATCAGCAGGAGCCAGGGCCCGCAGCGTCCGAAGATTGTGCACTAAATGATCAAGATGGATGTGAGCGGCGCTTGGTCGAAGCGGGGAGATTTTCATGGCAACCTCGTTCTTTGATTCAGCGTTTGTGATTCTACAGCTTATGAAGCAACAATTTTAGATTCTGCAATCGATTGATTCTTGTTTGGGATTGTCTGGGAGTCTACAATTGATTGATTCGTGGATGTGAGCGTGGGCGGCGAAGAGCCAAGTCGGTGCCTCCGGCACCTCCGCAGACGCCACGGGTGAGTTTACACTTGGTTCTTGTAAATACCGGCGGGTGGGGTTTAACGTTTAACCAGATCACTGAGGGTAGTGTCAGGATTGAAATGAAGTATTGATAGTGCAGGGTAACCCACCTTGATTTCGATCGATTCCGATGCTGAAACGGATGCTATTTCGTCTCCGACACTATCGAAAAATTTTGGTTTGACCACCAGTGTGCCGTGTCTCCCATCTCCCAAATCGCGGATACTTGAACCGTTCGTGGCGCCAGAAAAGACAGGACAGAACAATATTAGTTTTTGGGCTATCATCTCGGAAGTTGGGATAAATTCGAGGGCAGCTGGAACCAAATCCGTAAATGTTTCATTGCTGATTAAGTAGTTGGCTACGAGATCAAACATGGGACCATTGCCCCAACCACCCCTCGCATTCGGACCTTTCGAGTCCTTTATCTCAAAGGTAACTTTTCTAACGGACTCCGCAGATTGAACATTTGTCAGATCAATCCTAATGCAATCAGTTGATCTTCCGCGCTCAAAAATGGAAATTTGGGGGACGTCGGCATATGCAAGTGAAGGAAGAGCCATTACGGTCGCGATCAAAAGATTTTTCATAAACGCTCCTCATTGCTCTTCTTAGATCACACACAAGTTCGAGTCCAGAAAGGAAAAACTCATAGCCAGTCGGCGGTATCAACCACCCGCGCTTGCTTGATCAGCGGCTGTATCGAAACCCAGAGCTACTGTTCGCAAGCTTACCGCCTGGATACCGTACTCAATCACTTTTTCTTCGATAGTGTTTGACCGTTTAAGCCTTTAATTTCCAGGATTTCTGAAAGTTCCATCCTTTGCGGCACTGTTGCAATAACCCTAAGACTCATCTCACGAAAGTCAAAGGCGGAACTGCAAAATTCCGCAACCTCCGGGGACGCAAGAAAGGTATTAGATTGACCCCTGTAGGAAAGATCGATGAGGCACTTTCCCCCAAAGTTTTTCGCCGCTTGGCAACTGCATCCAATGATCCTGGCGTCTGAATACTCCTTCGTATCTGCAAGAACTTTGGGCGCAAGAACCAAAAACGTCAAAAAGAGAAAGACTTTTCCCAATGACAGCTTCTTCTTGTTCGTGGGCAAGTTCAACATGACTTCCTCCAATTTTGCCTTTATGTGATGCAAATCACGTTTGAGTCAATACGATGTCTTTAGCTTTTTGGCTGTTCAGAACTGCTCTGATTCTTGATCCTAAGTTTCTACGCGATGTGACCCGCAAAAAGTACCAGGAACCTTGCTAAATCGGTGGCACCTCAAAGTCCGGTTTGAAGGTCGGCTTGGGTCGGTAAAGACAAACTTTGTTGCCCCCCTTTCCTTGGATATGGGCGAGAGCCTGCTGGGCGGTCACGTCAAGCTCCGCCGCGGATGAACAAAAGCTCGGATACTCGCTC
>PSRN01000287.1 GCA_003176075.1 Bdellovibrio sp. | reverse complement strand
AACAGCGATCGGCTGCTGTTCGCCTGGGTGCGCGGGGCCCTGTGCGAGGAAAAACTCGACAATCAGTGCGCCGAGCACGCCTGGGACCAGATTAAGAGCATCGATTCGGGGGAGCCTCGCGCCCACTTCGGATTGGCGAGGTTGGCCAAAGATCTTGGCAATGACAGTCAGTATATTGCCGCTTCCACGCTCGGCCTGCGATTGGCGCCGACCTATAAGCCGCTCCTTCAGCTGACTGGCGGACGCTATGAATTTTAGACAGGCTCTTCGACGCGCCCTTCGATGTGCTCTGGGACCCTGGGCATTGATCTTGTGCTGTGGGGTGGGAGCGGCCGATGAGGCGGGTAGGCCCAACAAGAGCAATGAAAAAAGTGAGACCATTCGCGTGCGCGAAACCGGTGTGGATTTCTATCTTCCCTCGAAACTATGGGATCTTCTGCTGCCCGCCGATGTGACTGAAACCGCGAAAAAAGCGGTGGAAGCCGATGACGAGGAACTGATCGGGTCTTCCCTGCAGTTCGCGCCGCTGACCGTGATTTTAGAGGAGAAGTCCAAGGGGGTTTTGACTTCCCCCCGCTTGAGTTTTGTTTTTAAAGAAGGGGGCGGGCTGATTGATTTGGCCAAATGGACCACGGGTAAATCGGGAACTTTCAGTGTCAGTTTCAGCTTTGATGGGGCCCTGACGGCCCTTCAATTTCACGCCTTCTTTCTGTCGGAAGCGAGAAAAAGAAAAATTGAAGAGATCGATGGAAACATTGTCGGCTCTGGCTGTCGTTCGTATTTCGATATCACCAGCGCCATCCTGGGGGCGGGAAAGAATATTGAACTGAAGGTCAATACGACCGGCCAAATGGCCAGCACCACTCTCGGCGGGCATTTTATTTTTTCGTGGCAAAGGGAAGCCGACTGGTATGTGACGCAGGTCCAATTCACTGACTCGCTCCATCCGTCGCTGTATTGTTCGGCGGCGGAGGCGGCCCGTGGTATCTGAGGAGATAGGATTGGCGATAAGATTCCTTCGCGCATATAAGAATTACGATCCAGCCGCGAAGTCCCTGCTGGAAATCGCTCTCTTGTATCCGGGGCCCAAGGCCTTGTTGCTTCACCGCGTGGCGCATTTGTTTTATCGCTGCCGGTGTTATTTTTTGGCGCGATTGATTTCTGAATTCAATCGCTGGCTCACCGGCATAGAAATCCATCCTGGCGCCAAAATCGGGGCGCGGCTGGTGATCGACCACGGGATGGGCGTGGTCATCGGTGAAACCGCGGAAATTGGCGACGATTGCATTATCTTTCATGGCGTGACTTTGGGTGGTCTTCGATTCGACCCCGTCAAGCGCCATCCCACCGTCGGATCAAAAGTTCTCATTGGCGCTGGCGCCAAAATCCTCGGTCCCGTTCACCTGGGGGATGGTTGCCGTATCGCCGCCAACGCCGTGGTGACGAAAAGTGTCGCGGTCGGCGAAACCGTTTATTCGTCCTCGTCCGAACCCGCGCGCTGATTGACGAGCGCGTGATTCACATTTTTCAGGCGCTTGGAAAGAGTTTTGATCAAAGCCGATGCCCAAGCAGGTTTTGAGAACAGAACAAAATCCAGCGTGCCCATGGGAATTTCAATCAGTTCGCAGTCTTCCAGCGCCACGACGGTCGCCGATCGATTGTCTTTGTTGATGTGCGCCATTTCGCCGACGAATTCGCCGGTTGAGACTTTGCCGAGAACCACGCCGCCATCGGCGCTTCCCTTGACCGCCTCCATCAGCCCGCGCCTGAGAATAAAAACGCTTTCGGCATGGTCGCCCTCCCTGAACAGGACTTCTCCATTCGACAAGAAGTGAAGGCGGTATTCAGCCTTCGATTTGTTCTCGATCCGATTCAGGGCGTGGGCCAAGCACCGTGAAAATTCGAGTTCGTCGGTGTGCCGGAAAAAGAATTGAACTCTTTGTGTGACCACCTCGTCGACAAAGTGTTCCTCGTCGAGAAGTTCCGAAATGATAATAATTGAAATGTCAGGAAAACTCTGGTCCCGCAAAAGAGTCTGCACCACATCACGACCGGAAATGCGTGGAAGGTCAAAGTCGGTGATCAGGACCGCGGGGGGAGTGTTGCGAATCTTGAAAAGAGCGTCGGATCCATCGGTCGCGGTAAAGACAACAGCGCCACCGATATGGCGGTTGATCCAATCAGTGATGTCCTTGCGCCGTTCTTCTATCGCGCTGGCGACGATAAAAACTCTTCGGTCCACCATCTCGGGCTCTCGCATCTGATCCTCCATGTCGATTCGGTCAATGCGGTCGACATAGGAAGAGATTCTACGATTCGTCATCGTGTGGCCAGCGATTTCACCGACAATGCGACGCAACTCCCACGAAAGGAGTTTACCCGAATCGCGCGAACAAGAAAACGTTGCCCAGCCCTTACCGCCACTTCCGTGCATATTGGGACTGCTTCGGCGAACGGTGATCACCGCCATCGTCAATGGTAACTTGCATCGCATTTCAACGGATCGCCTGATCGGCGTGGCGCAAAACCTCGGATTGAAGGTCCAGTTGAAAGTGGCGTAGGCACGTCTCAAAAATCCAATTAAAGACTCTTCGGTCCACTCACCAATGCCCCGATCATCTGGTCATGGAGGTTGTTGACGCCCTCGATTTAGACCCAATTGCCGTGAAAGGTTATGACGAGGGCGAAGTATTTGTCTTGCCCAATAACAATTTCAAAATAGATCAAGTTGAAGGATTCTCAAGCGGAAAAGGAAAACCGTCGATTCGCTATTCCATGCACCAGCTAATCTAAATCCCAGGTGAACAAGATATCCAACGCCGTGGCGCCGTACGGTCAATCAACGCGACGTGCCCCGCAAAAAGTACCTGGAACCTTCAGAAGTTATTTGAACTTCGTGGGATCTTCAGGCCAGGCATGTTTGGGATATCGGGCCCGCAATTCTTTACGAATCTCCTTGTAACTATTTTTCCAAAATGAGCGAAGATCCCGCGTCCGTTGGGTGGGTCTTCCATTGGGGGCCAGCAAGTCAATCATCAAAGGTTCGCCCATGATCTTTGGCGTTTCACTCCAGCCAAAAGCGTCTTGGATGCGTATTTCAATCCGTGGAGGCGAATTGGCGGGATAATGAATAGTCAGGTGTTTTCCCCGGGGCGAGATGATTTGGGAGGGGCACTCCCGCTCAAAGACGGTCCGTTCGGCCTCCGCCACAAATGCCAGGGCCAGAAAATAAGAAAAATCTTTGCCTTCCAAAGCACGGATCGAGGTTTCGCCAGGGCAAATCATTTGCGCAAATTGACGAACGTGCTCGAGTTCAGAAGGTTCCGAAGCTTCAGAAGGCGGAGAACCGGGGCGGTTTTTTCGCCAGTACTCATATCGGGAAATCCAATCCTTGACTCCTGGCCATCGCTCCTTGAGGTCGTCCCAGTTGTCTACAATGTAATCGGTCATGGCCCCTTCGACATCGGCCGGCGAGGCGGGCGACCGTCGTCCTTCTTCCAGGGGAAGTCCCGTGCCGGCTCCGCCGCCCATGCAAATATACTCGACTGTTTTCTCAGAAAAAAACTTTTCCAAGCCTTCGTCAAAAACGGTGTGTTGTCTTTCTTGCGCCAACGGTCGAATCTGTTGATCCATGAAGTCCTTTTCGAGTGGATAGTAAAGAGTCACCAGGGATTCACTCGATGAGCGACCCTCCAGAAGGTCCAGGGCGAGAAAGAATTCCCATGGACCACTCGGAGTCTGAGTCCAAGTCGGTGCCGTCGGCACCTCCGCAGAGAAGCGCAGACCGCGCCCACCGACCATGAGAGCGCGCGAACCGCGCTCTCCGGCCGCGAGGGCGCGCGAACCGCGCCCTCCAACCATCATGGTGGTGGGATCGCCCCTCTGGCGGAGGCGGCACAGACGATCGGGAAAAGCCTGAAACAGCAAGGCGGAAACCTCCGACCGATGGGGAGGTCGATCAGAGGCGAAACTGGCGAAACCGGATCGTCCCATCCTTGCACGTGGCACTGCGGAGGTGCCGAAGGCACCGACTTGGCTCTTCGCCGCCCACTCGAGCTGTTGCAAAATTCGCTGACTGGCCGGGAAACGCGCGGGATTGTCACAGTACTCAGCCCACAAATCGGCGAAATTTCCTTTGGCCTGCGGGACTGACCCTTGGATCAGAGCGCTCAATTGAAGTCCGGTTTGCGCCAACCCCCGTTGTTGCGCCTCCACGCACAACGAGGCCCAGCGCGCCGCCAGGGGCAAATTCACCATGGCAACCCCCTTGTCGGTGAGGTGCCCTTCGGCATCGAGCGCTCCCAGAGCGCCACACAACTTTTGCGCTTCGACAACGCGATGGGGGGGCGGTTTCTCAAACCAATCCACCGTCAGGGGATCTCGCACACGCAGCGAAGCCAACAATAAAACCCAGTCGGTCAAATCGACGCGTGTAATTTCGGCGGGGCGTTCGGCGCTCATTGAAAGTTCGTCATGGGTTGACCACATCTGATAGACGTATCCAGGCCCTTGCCTGGCCGCCCGGCCGGCGCGTTGGCGGGCCGAGGCCGCCGAAATGCGAACGAGATCGAGGGATTCAAATCCCGTTCGCGGGTGAATTTGATTGATTTTTTCCAAGCCGCAATCGACGACCGCGTCAACGCCATCGATGGTGATCGAGCTTTCACAAACATTGGTGGCCAAGATCACCCTCCGGTGCCCGCTTTGGCTTTGCAGCACCCGCCGTTGCTCGGCCAGCGGCAACTGCGCGTGCATGCGCTCCACGAAAAAACCAAGGCGCGCGGCCAGCGGCGATAGTGAGTCCCGCGCTCTGTCGATTTCTCCGGCGCCTGGCAAGAAAACCAAAACGTCCCGCTGACCCGGCGACCGTTGAAAGGCCGTCGCCACGGCTTCGCTCAGGCGCTCATACCATTCAGGCGTGGTTCGTATCAGTTGCGCTCGCTTGTCTTTGTCGATGACCAGCGGGTGCGGCGGATTCTGCACATCCAGTTCTGCTGACCCTGGCCAAAACGAGCGAACTTTTTCGACGTTTAGGGTCGCTGACATCACCAGGATCTTTAAATCCTCCCGCCCCAGGGTCCGCAGTTCCTGCAAGAGCGCCATGGCGGTGTCCACGTGGATTGAGCGCTCATGGAATTCATCCAGAATGATCAGGCCGAATTCATCGAGGGCGGGATTGGCAATCATCTTCTTGAGCAGCAGGGCTTCGGTCAAAAAATGCAGCCGCGTGCGGGCCTGGGTCTTGTTTTCAAATCGAACCTGGTAACCCACTTCTTCGCCCACCGTCCAACCTTGTTCCTGCGCGATTCGATGACAAGCCATCACCGCCGCGACCCGCCGCGGTTCCAGGACGGCAATTTTTTTTTCGGTCAACGAAAGAAGCGCGGGTGGAACGCGGGTTGTCTTGCCTGAGCCCGGCGAGGCGGTGAGAATTAAAACGCCATCGTCCCGCAGCAGTTCTTGAATCCGTGAGAGATAGGGATCGATCGGGCAAAGACTCATGATTGATAAACCAAACAAATAAATTCGGCTTTGCGGAAGTGAACCTTGGCGGCCAATTCCCTGCCCAAGGCCTCGATCACAAGCTCGTCGTCTTGGGTGAGATTGAGGGCCAGCAGAATCCGGCGGCTCGGAATGAATTCGCCGCACTCCCCGAGAAATTTTCGCAGGCGATAGGGGGTATCCATCAGAATGATGGGCATATGGCTTTTTTGCATCTTCATCCAGGCGGCGCGACGGTCCTCGCTCTTCGCCGGCAGGAATCCCCTGAAATAAAATTCTTCCAGCGGCTCTCCGGAAAGAGACAGCAGGGACATCAGGCTGGAGGCCCCAGGGTAAACACGCACCGGGATGGCCTGCGTCCGGCAGCGCCTGACCAGTTCCGCGCCGGGATCGCAAAATCCCGGTGTTCCGGCGTCGGTGATCAGGGAAACCTCATGCTCGCGGCAAATCTTCATCAGACGATCCAAGTCTTGCGGCGTGGAATGTTCGTTGAGAATTTCGATTTGTTTTCCGGCGATGCCCTGCTGTCGCAACCAAGCGGTGGATTCTTTGCGTTCCTCGACAATGACAATCGGGCAACGGCGCAAGGTCGCAAGACCTCGCAATGTGAAGTCGTCCGGATGACCGATGGGTGTGGAGACCAGATGAAGGGGCGGCATTTGCGACTGAGTTATCCTTTCCATAAAAAATCGAAAATGACCGGCAAGTCCGTCGGTGGCTCAGCTTTTCCGGAATGGGTGGTGTCCACGAAGATATTGCGAACTTCAGGGTGGGCCAGGCGGATCTGCGCGATATTGACCGGTTCATTTTCGAAAAACCAAATTCGTTCATAGCGGTCCTTGGGGATGGCATAGAACCATTCTTCTTTGTAGTTGAAGTCATCAATTCCAGGTCGAGGCTTCAGGACCAGCCGGGCTCTCGGGGGGGATAGGGGAAAACGGTGTTGCGCCATCGCGGCCGCGGTGCCTGGACCCATGCGGATCTCATCGCGACCCGTGAGGTAAGCGACATCCGCCCCCATTTCATAGAGGTGGTTGACGAATTCCACGCTGCCCGGCAGAGGCTCATCCAGATGCAGGTATTGGTTTGAAAAAAACCTGGCGTGCCAAAAGTCCTTGATCCGCTGAACGGTGTCTTCATGATGTTCGTGGCGAAGACCCACCCGCTCCAACGCGCTTCGAATGCCCCAGTCGGTCTTTTGGGTCCGCACCGTCTTTAAGATTTCCGCCGTCTCGGGATCGGTGGTCACAATTTCGTCGGCGAAATCGTGAATAATCCGCTCGATGCGTGGACTTACGTCAAGCAAGGTGGAATCAATATCGAAGACCACCAGCACAGCCTTGCCCTGAGCGAGTAAGAATTGCGTTTCGAAAATCAATTGTTGCAAGATATGGGGTTGCGTCATCACCTTTCCTACGACGAGAAATCTTGGCTCCATAACGGCAATTTGCTAAGAGCGCATCTAAGAAGTATCGTGTCAGATGCTTTAGGACAATTGCGGCTCTTCACCATAGCAAATATTGAGTGTTTAATGAAAACTTTAATGAAAACTTTCTTTTCAGCGGGTCAGTTCTTTGGTGCGCTGACTCTGGTGGCGGCTGCCTTGTTGCCAGCTTCCTGCACGAGCCGCAAGGCCGAACTGGGAACGGCGGAAAATCCGGTGAAGTTCTTCTTCACGCCCTCGGTTGATGCCAAGGTATTGGAGGACAATTCCAAGGTGATTCAGGATTTTCTGGAGAAAAACACGCCTTACAAATTTCAGGTTTCGATTCCGCAGTCTTATATCGCGGTGGTCGAGGCTTTCGGCACCAAGCGGGCCGATATTTGCGGCATCAACACCTTTGGTTACATTCTGGCGCACGAAAAATACGGGGTGGAGGTCAAGTTGACGGTCGTTCGCCGGGGACTATCGACTTATCAGTCGCAATTTCTGGCGAGAGCCGACGGGACGATTCGAACATTGGCGGATTTTAAGGGGAAGAAAGTGGCTCTCGTGGATGCGGCATCGGCGTCGGGTTACTTGGTCCCCCTCAAAACGCTCAAGGATAAGGGCTATGATCCAGGGCAAATTGTCTTTGCCGGAAAACATGACAATGTCGTTTCGATGATCTATCAGGGGCAAGTGGACGGTGGCGCCACTTTTTACTCGCCCCCGTCGGAGAATAGAATTCGAGATGCCCGTGAGCTGGTGCTCACGCAGTATCCCGACGTTGAGAAGAAGGTGAAAATCGTAGCGCTTTCCGACCCGATTCCCAATGACCCGATTATCTTTCGCAGGGAAATGCCGGATGAAATGAAGGAGAAAATCGCCGGTGCCATCATTAAGTTGGTGGGGACACCGGAGGGACGAGAGGCTTTTGAAAAAATCTTTGGCGCCACCGACGTCAAACGCGCGACCGATGCC